>CALVKV010000014.1 GCA_944333305.1 uncultured Bacilli bacterium | reverse complement strand
ACTAGTGATGAAGAAGAAAAATTAGAAGAGTCAAGTGAAGTAATTAGTGAAGCACTTGATAAAATATTACCAAAAGAATTGTATTAGAAGGAGGAAGTTTTATGGGTAATTATTTATTTTTAGTTATTATTTTCTTATTTATGGCAATTGAAGCGGTATGTACTTATAAGTTTTTTAGACTTAAAAAAATTAAATGGGGAATCTTTTCTTTAGTTTATTTTCTTGTTACTTTGATTCTTACCTTGAGTTACTTTTCTAGTCGTGATGTTTTGGTAGAAGATGAATTTACGAGTCTTATTAATGGTCTTAGTGATTTCAATTTATTTGCAATTTTAGTTCTTATTCTTAATGTGGCAATGATTATTATAAGTGTATTTAGTTATGTTAAGTTAATAGAAACGGATAGAATATTAAAGAATATTAAGAAATGATTATAATATTTTTAAGGGTTTCTTAAGAGAAAGTGGTGATGTTGTGGGTTTTGGTGGTAAAGCAGACTCTTTATTATATTTGGTTAATAATAATATTTTAGTACCTAAGTTTTTTATTATAAATAAAGGTGATTATATTGATTTTTTGATTTCTAATAATATATATGAGAAAATAGAAAAACTATTTGTTGACAAGAAATATCAAAAAATAAAAGATATAATTATGAGGCAACCTATAACTAGTAAGTTAACTAAAAAAATATCTCAAGAATTACCAAAATTAGATTCTAATCTTTATGCTGTTAGATCTTCTGCTAGTAATGAGGATGGAAAAGATAAATCTTTTGCGGGTCAGTATGATACTTTTTTGAATGTTAAGAAAGAAGATATTTTTTTTAATATAAAGAAATGCTTTTGTTCTTTATATAATGATAATGTTATAAATTATAGTGATAAATTTGATATATATGGTATAAATGTTATAGTTCAATCTATGATTAGTTCAGAATATTCTGGTGTTATATTTACTGTAGATCCAAGTAGTGAATTTGACGATTATATTTTAGTTGAGCTTATTGAAGGATTAGGAGATAAATTAGTATCAGGGGAGATAGTTCCTACTAAATTTTTTGTTAGAAAAGAGACTTTACGGGTTGATTTGAAAATAGGAATTATTTATTTAGAAGAAGCTGTTTTCAATAAATTAGTTTTAGAAGCTAAGAAAATTGAGAAATTATATAAATGTCCTATGGATATAGAATTTGCTGTTAAAAATGAGAAAATATATATATTGCAAGCAAGGCCTATTACTTCTAGAACTATTTTGGCAAAGTCATTTAATTTAAGTTTAACTAGACAAAAATCTCTTATAGATATAGAGTTGTATTATAAAGGAGAATACTCAGGCATTAAAAGAATGACAAAAGATTTATATTATTTTAAGCCATTATTTGTTTATAATAAAAAAAATAATAATGTTTCTATTTATTATAATTGCACAGATTTGGAGGAATTACCTGGACCGATGTATTATTTGTTAGACTTGGATTTTGACAAGACATTAGATTATTATAGAAGGATTAAAGAAAATATTAAGTATTTGAATAATATTATTAATAATAATCTAGAGATAGATTATAAAGATTATATAGACAAAATAGTTGAAATATATCCTTTCATTAGTTTAGGTCAATTAGCAGGACATTTTGAAGAAATTAGTAAAAGAGTAAAACAGATATTAATTGAATTTAGGATAGAATATGATTATATTGTTTATAAAGCAGTTGATTATTTAGTTTTAAAATTGAAAGATAATCTTGATTTTCAATATAAAGATTATATTGATTTTTTATTAATAGAAGAGATATTAAATAATAGGTTACCTAGTATTGAAAGCTTGGATGTTAGAAAAAAAGGTTATATTTATTATAATAATTCCCTTTATGTTACTACTGATTATGAGCACTTTTTTAAAGAAAATAATATTAATATAGAGGTGGCTAGTAATAGTTTGTTAAAAGGTACGTTTACATATTCAGCTAATACTAATATAAGGGGTAGAGTATGTATAATATTAAGTGATAATGATTTTATAAACTTTAGAAAAGGAGATATTATTGTTACGCCTATGACTTCTCCTAAATTTATTAGTCTTATTAAAGAATGTAGGGCAATTATAACGGATGAAGGAGGATTTTTATCTCATGCTGCTATAATATCAAGAGAGTTAAAAATACCATGTTTAGTAGGCTGTCATGATGCCACAACAACTTTATCAACAGGAGACTTAGTGGAAATAAATAAAAGAGGAGAAATAAACATATTATAGTATTTCTTCCTCTTTTTGCTTTTCTTCTTTTATAATTTCAGGAGTTATTACATTAGTTGGACCTTCTATGATTTGAATTGGTTCTTTTGCTTTGCTTTTTTCTGGTTTTATTTCTGTTTCAGTATTAGGATTATTTTCAGCTTCATTTTTATTTGTAACTTCTTTCTTTATTTTTTCTTCGTGCATATTTTCATTATATTTTATACCTTTGATTTTGCAGTAAACATCTAGATCATCATCTACATCAATTATTTTGTATATTTCATCAAAAGAAGTAGAACCATCTAATATTTTTAAAAGTCCATCTTGAAGCATAGTTATAACATCAGAAGTATAAACTAATTTATTTAAGTCATCTTTTTCTAGATTTTCTTCATTTAAAGCATTTCTAATCTCATCATTAATCATCAATACTTCTTGAATAGCGATACGGCCATGGTAACCGTTATTACATTTATCACAGCCTTTTGGGTTAGCATTATATATTTCTTCTATATCTTTATCTAAAGCCATTTTGAAAACTTTTTTTTGATAAGGCGTGGTTTTTTCTTTAATACGGCAGTGAGGACAAAGCATTTTTGCAAGTTTTTGAGAAATAATTCCTGATAGGGCACTTGATAATAAATATCTTTCAACATTCATATCAAGTAATCTTTCAATGGTACTTAGTGAGTTGTTAGTATGGATTGTAGATAAAACTAAATGACCGGTAATAGAAGCACGAACGGCTATTTTAGCAGTTTCACTATCACGAATTTCACCAATTAAAATAACATTTGGATCTTGTCTTAAGATAGATCTTAGAACAGTGGCAAAATCAAGACCAATTTCACTATTTACTTGAACTTGATTTAGGCCTTCAAGATTCATTTCTATTGGGTCTTCAACAGTTATAATATTAGTTTCTTTTTTATTTAATACTTGTAAAATAGAGTAAACTGTAGTACTTTTACCAGAACCAGTGGCACCAGTTATTAAAATAATACCATTTGGTTCGGCGATCATTTTCTTTAGTTTTTTAAAGTTATCTTCGTTAAAACCGAGAGCATCTAGTCCTTCTAGACTTCTTGAATAATCAAGAATACGGATGACACACTTTTCACCTTCATTAGTAGGTAGGGTAGAAACACGAGTTTCTAAATTGATACCTTTAATTGTTCCTTTGATAGAACCATCTTGGGGTAGTCTACTTTCAGTTATATTCATGTTGGCAATAAGTTTTATTCTGGTAATTAGATTTCTTTCATATATTTTGGGTATTTTTGTATAATCTTGTAAATCTCCATCTATTCTTATTCTTACCATTAAATAGTCTTCTCTAGGGTCGAAGTGAATATCACTGGCGCCAGCTTTAGATGCGTTAGCGATTATATCATCAACTACATTAACTATTGGTGTTTTGGTCATATCATATGTTACCAAAGTATCAACCCCTTTACTTTGTCTTAATATTTTACTATAATATATTATATATTAAGAATAACTTAATTACAAGAGGGAGCTTTAAAATGGGTTATAAAAAAAAGTCAAATAACAAAGGTTTTATATTGGTAGAAACGTTGATTGTAAGTGTTTTTATTATGGCTATTTTTTCTATACTTTATACTAATTTTTTTCCTCTTATAGGTGAATATGAAAGATATAGAGACTATGATACAGTTGAGTCTATTTATATTGCTCATTGGGCTAGAATGATTGCTTTAAAAGGATTACCTGATTCTAGTTATAATGCGGCTAGTATAAATGGCTATTTTGATATTAGTGATTGTAGTTTATATACTAATTCTGATGGTATTAATTCATGTGCTGCTTTTATGACGGTTAATAACGTCTCTAAAATTTATTTGACTCCATATTCTACTACTACTTTTAAAAATTATGTTAAGGATAATACAAATTTTAGTAGAAGTTTTAGAGAATATATATCTTACTTACCTACTTATAGTAGAAATACAAGTAAAACGCCTATAACAGGATATTACCGGGTGATAGTTGAGTATGTTTCAAATAATACTTATAAATATGGAACCATTGAGGTATTTAAAGGGTAGGTGATTAGTTATGACTCTAAATAGAAAAGGTATTACTTCTGTTGAATTATTAGTTTGTTTTATTATTATTTCAACTATTGTTGTCAGTATGTATAATATGATACTTAGTTATCGTAATAGAGAACAAATAGAGGAGATTAACAATGAAGTTATATCGTTTAGTAATAATTTACAAGAAGAGATTCAATCTGATTTAGTAACGGGACATTTAGTAGGTGTTACTAATGTAAGTGCTGATGGGCATAGTGCAACTTTAGCTTTTGATAATCCTAGTAGTTATGAGACAACGATTGCTATTAATCCTAGTAGTGGTGTTATAAGTTATGGAAGAAGTGGTAATGTAATAGATTATGAAATTCCCGGAATAGCTGATTTAATGCTTTCTCCAGACTCCAGTATAGAATATATTCCTGGTGTTAATGGGTATTTAAAAATTACTATTGTTTTAACTCATCCTAATTTTACTGATGAAACATATTCTTTTATGATAAACTCACCAGTTAATTATGTTTACTAAAATGTAATATATAAAATAAGGGCAATAGATGTCCCAATAATTCTACCTAAGAAGAAGTATTTATAGTCTAGATCTTCTTCTTTTATATTGTTTAAGACTTGTAAATGAACAGAAAAACTACCAAAAGTGATAAAGGTAAGGATGATAAGCCCTGCTATATAACTATTAGTATTAAGAGTAGGGACTAAACTAATTCCGCTAGTCATGTCTAAAAGTCCAGTAAATATTACTTTTCCTAAGGTATTTAGTGATAGAAGAGAAGTTGTTAGTTTACTTAAAAACATAAAGAAGGTAATACTTCCTAGCATAAAAAGAAGAAGGCTAATCGCTTCATTTATGGCTTTAGGGAGAGCTTCTAAAAAAGATATATTATGGTTTACTACTATTTTTTTTGATGTTATTATTTTTTTAGGCCTTAGGATAATACCAAGAATTATATTAGATATTATTTCAATAAAAAGAATTTTATAAGCAATGTTTAAATCATTTAAAATAATACCACATGTTCCTAAGATAAAAAGAGGATTAGCAAAGTGGGTGAAGGTTAAAAGATAGTTGGCAGTATCTTTATCTATAGTTTTATTTTTATAACTTAAAGCGGTATATTTAGAACCACTAGGAAAGCCTGAGATAATACTAACTAAAATTATAAAAGCGCTGTTTCCTTCTACATGAAATAATTTTTTTATTAAGGGATTTAGCTTATTACTTATTTTAGTAGCAACTCCTAGTTCTAGTAGTAAAGATGCTAAGACAAAGAAAGGAAATATTGAGGGGAATAGTTTAGTCTTAAAGATATTAATACTTGAAACACCACTTTCTATAATTAGAGAGGGGTTTATAAAAATACCTAGGTAGATAAATAAAATAATTAAGACTGCTAATAGTTCTTGATATTTTCTTTTCATAAAATTACCTTCTTTTGGTATAATGATATAGTGAGGACTGATGTTATGTTTAATAAAGTTTATTTAAAAATAAAAAAGTTTATGAAAGAATATTATAAGAGTATTATCTTTTTGATAGTATGTTATTTTGTTTTTACCTTTCCACTACCTTATTATATTTATGCAGGTGGTGGGACTATTAATATTGATGATAGGGTGGAAATAGAGGAAAGTGAATCTAGTTCGGGTTCTTTAAACTTTGCTTATGTTAGAGAGCTTGAAGGCAATGTGGCTTCTTTTATATTAGGTAATCTTATTCCGTCTTATGAAGTAGAAAAAAGAGAAGATGTAGAACTTAATGAAGATGAGAGTAATGAAGACATAATGTTTAGAAATAGGATTTATTTAGAGAATGCTAATCAGACTGCTATTATGTTAGCGTATACGAAAGCCGGTAAAACTGTAGAAATTAGTGATAGACATTTTTATGTAATTTATGTTGATGAAAAAGAGGATGATGGGTTAAGAGTAGGGGATGAACTTTTAAAAGTAAATGGTAAAGATATAGTAGAAATAGAAGATTATACTAACGAGATTCAAGAATTTAATGAAGGTGATAAAGTTAATGTTACAGTTATTAGATATGATAAAGAGATAGATGTAACAGCGACTGTTAAAGTAGAAGATAATGTAAAATTAACGGGTATTTCTGTTAGTACTATTTATGATTATAAAACGGATCCAGAAATAGAACTTAATTTTAGAGATAGTGAAGGAGGACCAAGTGGAGGTTTAATGTTAACACTTGCTATTTATGATAAGTTAACTGATGGGGATTTAACTAATGGGTTAACGATTGTTGGAACTGGCACTATTAGTAGTGATGGTAGTGTTGGTGAGATTGGTGGGGTTAAACATAAGTTGAATGGAGCGGTAAAAGCCAATGCTGATATATTTTTAGTTCCTAAAGGAGATAATTATAAAGAGGCTTTAAAAGAAAAAGAAAAACATGATTATGATATTGAAATTAAAGCGATAGGAACATTTGATGAAGCGGTTGAGTATTTGGAAAATTTAGATTCTTAAAAACTGTTCACTGAAATTCTTAAAAAGTGTCCACTAAAAGTCTTAAAAAGTGTTCATTTATCTTGAAAAATAGTTAAAACTATGATAAGTTAGTAGCAGGAGGAATAAACTATGAGTTTAAGAGAGAAAGATTATAAAGAAAGATTAATAGATAAAAAGATTGAACGTTATTTAGATACTTTTGGAGCGATTTTAATTGAAGGACCTAAATGGTGTGGCAAGACTTGGACTGCTTTAAATCATGCAGAAAGTGCAGTATATGTTACAGAAACCTCTACAAAAAGACTTGCTTTAATTAATCCTAAGAATATTTTTTCAGATAAACGGCCTCAGTTAATAGATGAATGGCAAATTGTTCCTTCTATTTGGGATTCAGTAAGACATGAATGTGATAGGGGAAAAGGACCAGGAAATTTTATATTAACAGGCTCTACAACGTTAAAAAAAGAAATCCAAGGTAAACAGGTGTATCATTCTGGAGCTGGTAGAATTGCAAGACTTAAAATGGAAACAATGAGTCTTTACGAATCTCTTGATTCAAGTGGTGTTGTTTCTATAACTGATATGTTAGATAATAAGAATATTAATAAGAATACTGGAGAAGTAAAAATTAGAGATCTTGCTACTCTCTTGATAAGAGGAGGATGGCCAGAAAGTTTAAAAGTAAAAAAAGAAAATTATCCTTTAATACCAAAGAGTTATATTGACTCAATATTAAATGTAGAACTAGATGAAGAAGAAAAAGTAAGGGATAAGAATAAAATGAATATGCTATTAAAATCTTTAGCAAGAAATGAATCTACAATAGTGAGTAATAAAACTATTATAAAAGATATTGAGGAATATGAGACTGGTAATGATATATTATCTAGTAGAACTACACTTTTAGATTATTTAGATTTTCTTGAGAGGCTGCATTTAATAGAAAATCAAGAATCATATAGTTCTAATTATCGTTCTCCTGAAAGAGTAGGTAAGTCAGTAAAAAGACATTTTGTTGATCCCTCTCTTGCTTGTTCTCTTTTAAATCTTAATGTTGATAAATTAATAAGTGATTTAAATACATTTGGCTTTCTTTTTGAAGCACTTGTAGAAAGAGATTTAAGAATTTATATGGATTACTTAGACGGAAAAATATATCATTTTAGAGATAATGTTAGTGGTTTAGAAGTAGATACAATATTAGAATTTGAAGATGGTGAATATGCTGCAGTTGAAATAAAACTAGGGTATAATGAAGTTGATGAAGCAATTAAAAATTTAAAAGAATTTTATAATAACATGATTAAAAAGCCTAAATTTATGTGTGTTATAGTTGGCGTTTTAGAAGCTGCTTATAAAGACCCTGATACCTCTATTTATGTAGTACCAATAACTGCTTTAAAGCCATAAGAAAAGAGATAAGTTATTTTGCTTATCTCTTTATTTAGTAGTAGCACCATCTGGATTTTCATCTGTTCCAGGTTTTCCATCTCCACCATCTGTTTCGTTCTGACTGCCTTCATTTCCTCCAGTACTACCGCCTTGTTGACCTCCACCAGTGTTACCACCAGTTGAGTTGCCAGGTTGAGTAGTGTCTACGGTATTATTTCCTGTACCTGTATTATCTATTTCTTCTTCGTCAGTAGGTGGGGTATAATTAGGTTCGTTTCCAGTTTCATTAGAACTACTACTACCTGATAGTGTTAAAACAACGCTACCACTTATTAAATCAATTCTTTTATTAGCAGGATAGCTTTGACTAACTACATAGCCACTAGTTCCATTAAAACTAATACTTATTCCATGAGCATTAGCATAACTTCTAGCAGCTTCCATACTGTCTCCTGTAAAGTCTGGTAGTAAATCATAAGTGAATGCTGTATCATAAGGACCAGATCCTGTTACTGTTTTTTCATAATCTTCATCATTTATAGAGAATGAAAATTCTTTTATCATTTCAGGTTCTTGTTCTTCAAGATTAATTTTCATTGCTTCTATAATATCATCACGACTTTCAGTATTTGGGACGTAATCCCATAAAACCATTCTACTTCGCTCATCATAAATCATTTGGCCAGTACCATCTAAATATAATTGTTCAATATTAATTAAATCAGCATCGTCTTTTTGTAGAGCATTATTCATAATGTCTTTAGCAATATCATAGAAAGATAATATTTGTTGTTCTGTAAAGTTAGTATCAAGATTATTGGTAACGGTGTTTAATACATCCATAACTTGGTTGATGCTATTTAACTCTTTGGCTTTATTTAATATTCCTTGAATAACTAATTGTTGATTTAGACCTCTATCTAAATCACCGCCAGTTAGTTGTTTCCTGTTTCTTGCAAGAACTAAAGCTTGTTCACCATTTAGTGTTTGTAATCCAGCACTGATACAAACTTCTCCTTCACGGTTAGAATTGTCAGTACATAGGTCTTGAGGAACTTCTACTGTAATACCACCAAGGGTATCAACTAGACTAACTAAGCCTTTAAAGTTGATTTTGGCATAATAATCAATTGTAACATCAAAATAATTTTCAATTGTACTCATCATACAATCAGTACCATAGGCAGCAGCATGAGTTATTTTATTTTCAGGAGTACCGCTCCAACATGCAATAGGTACATAACTATCTCTTGGGATACTTAGCATTGTAGCATTTAAAGTATTAGGATTAAAGGTAACTAGAATTAAACTATCTCCATTTGCCACAGTATTTTGAGAAAGACCTTCTTGTTCAGAATCAACACCCATTAAAAGAATAGTAAATGGTTCTGTTACAGATTTACCAGCTGAGTTTTCTCTACTACTAGTACTTGATTTTTTCATTTCTTTTTCTTTAGTTAAAATTATTTTTGTATCTTCAGTGATGTTTTTATATGTTTCCATACTTGTAAACATAGATGGATAATCAGTTGGAACAAAGATAGAATCAACTTCACCATCATATAAATCAGCCATTGCTGTGAAGTAATCGTCATATTCAACTATTTCATTATTATCATCTAAGTTATTTTCATCAATTACTTCATTAGGTATTATATTTCCTTCTGGACTCGTCTCATCAGATAATATTCCTATTGTATTATTTGATAAATCTTTTACATCTTCTATTTCACTACTTGAACTTACGACTAGACTACTAGAGTAAGTAACATAGTCTCTATTGATGCTTGATAATGCTCCGTAAGCATACATTATAATACCACTGATCGCACAGTTTATAAGCAAATAGAAAATTAAAAGAGTAGTTAGTAGTCTAACTTTTTTATCTTTGTGTTTTCTTTTTGATCTAACTTTAAAAATAATAAGCAGATCAAAAACAACAAATACGCCAATTATTATATATCTTATTGTTTCTTCGATTGGACCTAGTAATAAGATATTATAAATAGCAAAAATATTGGTTAATATAACAATGATACTCAGTAGTAAAAGCCAAAGTCTTCCTTTTTTATTTTTTTTAGTTTTTTCTTCTTTGTTCTCTTTATTCTTTCTCATTAAATAACCTCCACGTTTAAAACATAAAACTATACCTTATCATTATAGACTATAATTAGATTCATTTCAACTCTAGTCTTTAAGTTTCTTTTGTAAAGTTGACGGAGATTTCTTCTTTTCTAAGGTAATTTGTCAAACTTTCTGTTATAATGTAGTTAGAAGAATAGGAGTTGATGGTTATGAGGAAGATAATTAGTGTTAGTCTTATCTTTATTATGCTTTTTACTTTTATTCCCGTTGTTAATGCAAGTAGTTATATTGTTTTAAATACAAATAAATATTTTAGAGATGAGCCAGGAGGAGATTTAATAACTGGAGTTACTGATGGTGTTTTATTAGCTGGAACTAAAGTTGATGTAATTAGTACTGATGGTAGTAGTGGCTATGGTTGTAAAAATGCTTGGTATAAAATTAAATATAATGATTTAGAAGGTTATATCTGTTCAAGTGATCAAGCAGTTATAGATGTCGCTGATGTAGATCTTAATGGAGATTTTGAAAAAGAAATGTTAAGTAAAGGATTTGGGGAGAGTTACTTACCTTATTTAAAGGCTTTACACGAAAAACATCCTAACTGGATATTTACTCCTATATCTATTGGTGTTTCTTTTGATGAAGCGGTAACTAATGAGAGTTATGGAGAGATTAGTTTAGTAGATGGAACTGATGAGACTTTAAGAAGTAAAGAATGGCCATATTATCAAAATGGGGTATATCAACAAATAGAACCAGGTTGGTATGTGGCAAGTAGAGATACAGTATCTTATTATTTAGACCCTAGAAACTTTTTGTCAGAAGAATATATTTTTATGTTTGAAAATTTGAAATATAATGCTTCTATTCAAACAGAAGATGCTGTTAGAGGGGTTACTAGTGGGACTTTCTTAAATACTAATGAATACTTAAATATCTTAATGAAAACTGCTAAAACATTTAATGTTAGTCCTGTATATCTTGCTAGTAGAATTAGGCAAGAAAAGGGTAGTACTGATAGTATTTCAACTACAGGTGGTTCTTTTACATTTAGTGTTGATAATAATTGTTTAAACAATTTAGGTTATATAAGTAATCCTAATAGTTGGAATGCACTTAACTCTTGTGGTAATGGAAAAACTTATAGTGGTATTTATAATTACTTTAATATCGGTGCTTATTCATCTTATGAATCTCCTCAGATTAGAGGTTTGATATGGGCTAATGGAGGATATGATGCTTCTGTTACTAGTTATTTAAGGCCATGGAAAAGTAAAGAAACTGCTATTATGGGAGGTACTGAGTATATCGCTAGTAAATATATTGATGCTAATCAAAATACTTTATATTATCAGAAGTTTAATGTGTCACCTGATGCAGTTTATCCTATGTATACACATCAGTATATGACTAATATTAGAGCCGCTGCTAAAGAAGCATATAGTATTTATAAAAGTTATAGAGATAATAATCTTTTAGATAATACTTATGAATTTCTAATTCCTGTTTATAATAATATGCCTAATGATAATGAAGTAATTTTACCTGATGATGATAATGAAGAAGAAATAGTTACAACTCCTGATATTGATATAAATACTGGTGTTGTTGCATCTGGTTTTAAGATAGATGGAGATGTTATTTCTAATATTTCTTTTAATACCAATATCGATACTATTAATAGTAAGTTAAGTAGTATTAATGCTAACTTAAAAGTTGATAGTTACTTAGATAGATATGGAAATAAGGCCAGTGGTAATGTTGGTACTGGAGATACTTTAGTAATTAGTAATGGTTCTACTACTAAGTCTTATAAAGTTGTTATCTATGGTGATAATAATGGTGATGGTAAGACTAGTATTGTTGATTTATTAAGAGTACAAAAAGATATTTTAGGAAGCAGTAATTTATCTACATATGATAGACGTGCTAGTGATACTAATAGAGATGGCAAAGTTGATGTAGTAGACTTATTAAGAGTTCAAAAACAAATACTTGGTAATAGTACAATAGAACAGGGGTGATTAACTTGAAAAAAATATTATTTATATTAGGACTAAGCTTCCTTTTCTTTTGCCCTCATGTAGTAGAGGCTGCCTCTATTTCTGTAGCAGGGACAACTGCAACTGGAACAGTTGGAGGCAATATTACAGTAGGTGTTACTATAAGTGAAAGTAGTGGTTTAGGAAGTTGGGAATTTAGTTTAGATTATGATAGTAATAAACTACAACTTTTAAGTGGTAATACCCATGTAGTTGGTTATGTCGATGGCGAGGGTCAAACTAGTCAAAGTTATACTTATACTTTTAGAGTTAAAGGTACTGGTTCTACTACTATATCTGTAGTAAATACCTCTATCGCTTCATGGGATGAAGTAGTTACTAGTCCAACTGATAGTACAACTATTAATTTAATTAGTAGACAAGAAGTAGAGAAAAATTATAGTAGTGATAACAATCTTGCTAGTCTTGAAGTAGAAGGCCTTACTTTAAGTCCAGAGTTTAATAAAAATACAACAAGTTATACAGTGGAAGCAGAAGCTGGAACTACAAGTGTTACTGTTAATGCTAAGGCAAGTGATAGTAAAGCTAGTATAACTGGTACAGGAGAAATAGAAGTTCATGAGGGTGCTAATACTATAAATGTAGTTGTAGAAGCAGAAAATGGTTCTACTAAAACTTATACAATAGTTGTTAATGTTAAAGAAAAAGATCCTATTAATGTAAAAGTTAATAAAGATAACTTAAGTGTCGTTAGAAAAACTGATGAGTTAAAAGACTTAATTAAAGATTATTATGTAGATACAACAGTTAAAATTAATGATGAAGAAGTACCTGCTTATAAAATAGAAGCCTTAGACATTACTTTAGTTGCTTTAAGAGATAGTAAAGGTAATATTAAATTTTATATCTATGATGATGGAGATTATACTTTATATCAAGAATTAGGTAGTGATTTACTTACTATTCATCTTTTAGATAACGAAAAATATCCTAGTAATTATAAAAAATATACTGTTACTATAGATGGAGAAGAGTATACGGTTTATAAATTAACTAAGGATTCTAAATATTATTTAGTATATGGTGAAAATGTAGAAACAGGTGATAAAGGATTATATCTATATGATAGTGTTGATAAGACGATACAAAGATATTATACTGAAGAAGTAGATAGTCTAAATGATGAGTTAAGAATAAATTCATTTATAATAGTAGGACTTACTTGTTTAATTGTTTTATTATTAATAATTTTCTTAATAGCATTACATACTAAGAATAGTGGTAAAAGGAAAAAGAGAAAAGAGATTAAAAAAAGATTGAAACAAGAAAAAAGTGACTTTTTAAAAGATTAGGAGTGTAGTTTTATGGAAGTAAAACATCAGAATAGACATTTAGGTATTATGATATTAATTGGTTTTCTATTAATTATTGGTGGAATTATTTCTTATATAATTATAAATTATAATGATGATCAAGCTGAAGTTAAGAAAAGAATGGATGAAGTAACAGATGCTTATGATACATTTAAAAGTGATGTAGATTCTTTTAATAGTATTAGAGATAATATTTATACAGAAGTAATGCAAGATACTTACTATGATACTTTAAAAAATAATGATGCTAACTATAAAGAATTATTTAATAGTTACAAAGAGAGTTTAGAAGTTATAGATAAAGATTATAGCAAAGTTGAGAGTTCTTGTGTTAATGTTTTGCATCAAGATTCCAAAGTTAACAATAAGTGTGAGGCGATTATTGTAGGGTATGAAGAAGTTATTAATATTTATATAAGTGATGTTAATAGTTATAATGAGTTAATTGATTCTTATAATAAATGGTTAGATGATAATAGTAGTACTGATCCGAAATTAGAGAAGATAAAACTAGATAGAGATTATTTAGATATTAATGGCGATAGAGAATATGCAGGAAGAAGTGAAGCAGAAACAAAGATTGCTGAAGAAGAACTAACAAATGGGGCGATGCCAGATGAATAGAAATGATTTAGAAAAAACAATTTTAATGCCTAGTATTGCTAATGAGTTAAAAAAGGAAAAAAGAAAAGAGAAGAAATTAATTACGAAAATAATAATAGCTTTGTTTATAATAGGAAGCTCTTTTTCGTTATTTCTTTTTTATGGACCAATAGATGCTTTTAGAAATTTTTGGATAACTTCTGCGATGACTTCAATGTCACATCAATACTTAGCTACTTGGTTTTATAATAATGATATTATTAATGAAGTGCTTGCTAATAATCATATAATTGAAGTTGATGAAAATACTAATCCTGATTTAATTAATTTTAAAGATTATGATAACAGTAGTAAAATTTATGAAAATGAATATGAAAAAGAGATACTTACTAAAGATCCTGGTAATGATTTATATAAAGTAATTGAAGTTAGTGGAAGTGGTTATCAAGGCTATTTAGTAGCAATATATGATCCGTCAAGAGTTTCTATTGCGACAACTGCCTATCTTGGTAAAAGAGGAGAAGCTATTACTACAGTTGCAAAAAGAGAAAATGCTATCATTGCTATTAATGCAGGTGGTTTTTATGATCCTGATTGGAATAGTAATGGAGCGCTACCTCATGGAACAGTTATCAAAGATGGGAAAATTGTTAGTGATTATGAAGATGCTGCAATGGGTGGAGGTTTCGTTGGATTTACTAAAGATAATAAATTAGTGCTTGGTAAGATGACTGCCGAAGAAGCACTTGCCATGGGTATTAGAGATGCAATTGAGTTTGGACCTTTCTTAATAGTTAATGGTAAGAGTAGCTTTGTTAAAGGTAATGGTGGTTGGGGTATTGCACCTAGAACTGCTATTGGTCAAAGAGAAGATGGTATAGTCTTATTCTTAGTAATTAATGGACGTCTTGCAACATCTATTGGTGCTGATATGGGTGATTTAACAGAGATAATGGAAAACTATGGTGCTGTTAATGCTGCTAATATGGATGGTGGAAGTTCTAGTGCTTTAGTTATCAATAATGAAATAATTAATACACCAGTTGCCGGTGGTGACAATGGCCTTAGAGATATACCAACATTTTGGATAGTTAAGTAAATTAACTATTCTTTTATGCAGGAATGGTGGAATAGGTAGACACACTATCTTGAGGGGGTAGTGATTAATTAATCGTGCGAGTTCGAGGCTCGTTTCCTGCACCAATTTAGAAATTTACTAGAGCTTTTAAGTCTTATTATATTTTGATATCAGTGAAAAAAACAATAAGTGTCCGAAAAGTGTTTAGAAATAGGAAAAATATTATTTTAAAATAACTATAAATAGTGTATAATATTTATCATTACGGAGGTGCCATATGATAATTAATTATTCAGATAGCCCTGTATTAAAGGGAAAAAAATCAATTTTTTTAGCAGGACCTACTCCTCGAAGTTTAGATGTTAAAACATGGAGAAAAGAAGCAGTTAAAATCTTAAAAGATTTAGGGTTTGATGGGATAGTTTATGTACCTGAGTTAGAAGATGATGACAGAACATTTAACTATGATAATCAAGTTTGGTGGGAAAGAGAGGCATTATATAATGCTAATATAATTGTTTTTTGGATTCCACGTTCTTCTCAATTACCAGCATTTACTACTAACGTTGAATATGGTTATTGGATAGCCAAGAATAGTAATAAAGTTATATATGGAAGGCCTGATAATTCTGAGAAAAATAGATATTTAGATTGGCTATATCAAACAGAAACCGGTAATAAGCCAATAAATAATCTAGAAGAATTATTGAAAGTGGCATTAAAACAAGTTGACAAAAATAAAAATATAGCAGATATTGATAGTTATGAATTAAATATAATAGCTAATATAATAAAAACATATCCAGAAATAACTTTACTTACTGGAGATGTAGAATTTACTCCAGAAAGTTTTGGGGTAGATAACAGCGATTTAACTTATGGTAAACTATTCTTTAAAAATGCGGAACCTAATCAATTAAAAGAATTTGATAGAACTATACTTAGTGTTTTATTATATTTTTATATCAAAGATAACAGGTATGATAAATTTGTAGAGCAACAGGTTGGAGATAATAAATTATCAAGAGAAACATTTAATGAAATCAGAGAGTTTATTTTAAGTAATTTTGATACACCTGAAAAAGAAAATTTATTATTATATTATGTTGTAATAAATGACTTAGGTAAAAGTCAAAGAATGGTGGATGCAATAAAAAGTCAAGGTATAGAAACAGTAGATCATGATTTAATTTTAAATTATTTATTGCAATACAATATGCTTCCATCACTAAATAACTTTAGCAAAGAAAGTACAAGTAGTCTAATAAACGTATTAAACAATGGTATTAATCTTGGACAATTTATTCAAGGAGAATGTGTAGATTATAGTTTTAATAAAATACAAAGCTTAACGACATTTGAAAAAGTTCTAATGTCTGCGGAAGCAATGTTAGATATTGGTGGTGTTTTAGGTCATATCAATAATCAAAATGGAAGTGTTATCTTAAATCAACCTACTGCTGATAATTTTATGACAGCATCAAGAATATTATCTACATGTGAGGATTCTACAAAAATATTTGACGAATTTTTAACCTATAAAGCCAATAAAATGAGTTTAACTGCTCAAGATAAAAATGTTAGGAAAACAATTACAAGATTATGTTTAATGTTGCGCTTAAATAATCAAAATGATATTCAAACAGTCGAGAATGAAATATTGGGTAATATGGAGCAATATAAAACATTAATTTATGAGTTTAATCAAAGTGGATATAATGATATGCCAGCTATTTTATTATATTATTCTCCGGCTATGCTTAATAATGCATGTGGTTATTTTAAAAATAATAATTCAGAAAATCCTGTTAGCGATGCTTTAAAAGTTTGTTTGCCATTTTTGCAAAATGTGATGATAAATGCTAGGACAAATATGAATGTGCAAGGAAAAGGGGTTATTACAATAATGCTTAGAGATGTTGCAATGGCTGTTGCAGAAAATCCTAATCAATTAGATTCGTTTGAAGTAAATATTTTAGGTCAAGATGAAGCAAAGGTTAAAAAAAAGGAGTAGTTATAAAAAGTTAATCAACTTATTGTATGATTTTACTAGCTATAGTATAATTACAAATGAATGACGATGGTGTATCTTCGGATTCTATCTGAGCAAGTTGGATGCGTCTAGCTTGTTTATTTAATTTTTAGTCTTTATGATAAAAGTTGCTGAAAAGTGGTCGAAAAGTGGTCGAAAAGTGGTCGAAAGAGTTGATAATGTTTTAAACTTTGTATATAATAATGTTAGGTGATGATAATGTATAATGAAGATCAAAAAACAGAATTAAAAGTTGAGCTTACAAAAGATATAAAGAAAGAAATTGTTGCCTTTGCCAATACAAATGATGGTACTATTTATATTGGTATTGATGATGATGGAGGGATTGTAGGGTTAACAGATGCTGAAAAAGATTTAGAGGCTTTAAGCGGTATGATAAGAGAAGGAATCAAATCTGATTTAACGCTTTATACTAAAATTTTTTGAGTTTAGGTAAAAATAAAACTTGACAAAGAAAAAGTGAAAATGTGTTATCCACAGATTCACTTTTTTAAGC
>CALVKV010000013.1 GCA_944333305.1 uncultured Bacilli bacterium | reverse complement strand
AACTAACTGCACGTTTAATTAGACAACTAAAAACCCGTCCTATACTAAGACGGGCATTTACATGTAGAATTCAGAATTCTCTTTTTTAGCTTTTATTGTACCTTGCATTAAAGATACTTATGTGATAAGATGTATATGTAAGAAAAATTTTCATACAATAAGAAAAGGAACACTTAATATGCGCTATGTTGAGTGTTACCATAATTAAAGTTGGTTCCACCTAAATCATTGCTGAGTTAGGTGGCTTTCCTTTATATTAGTACTATAAATAGTAAGAATAGTAAAAGGAAGATAATCATTACTAAAGAAACGATTAAACAATCTTTCTTGTTCACTTATATCACCTCCCTCTATTTGAAGAGTTTGGTAACCACCCAACTATTAAATGTTCCTATAAATATGGTATCATATTAACTTCTTTCAAACAATGAAAAATGTAATAAAAAAGCTACGAAGCTCCGTAGCTTTTTTATATCTATAACTAATTAATCATTATTTTTAGTAAATCTTGTAAATCTATCTATTTCACTATCATCTAAGTCTGTTTTAGATAGACTTTCAAATAGTTTCTTTTGATCTCTTGATAATTTTTTAGGAGTAATTACTTTAAATATTACATACATATCTCCAGTTCTTCTTCTAGATGAATCCTTAATACCTTTACCTTTAAGCCTTTGTTTATCACCACTATCAGTACCTCCTGGAATAGTTAATTTAACATTTCCATAGATAGTTGGTATTTCTTTCTTACAGCCAAGTACTGCTTCAGTCATATTAATAGGTACTTCTAGATAAATATCAAGGCCATCTCTTTCATAGAATTTATGTTCTTTGATATGAAACTCTAAATATAAATCTCCAGCAGGTCCTCCATTTTCTCCAGCGTGACCTCTACCAGGAACTCTTAATCTTTCTCCATTATCAATACCACTAGGTACATTTACAGTGATAGTTTTACGAGATTTAACTTGACCTCTTCCTCTACATTTACTACAAACTTCTTTATAAGTTTTACCTTTACCATCACATTCTGGACAAGTTGTTTTAGTCATAAATGAACCTAGAATTGTTCTTTGTTCACTAGTAATAGTTCCACTACCATGACATCTTTTACAAGTTTCTTCACCAAAGCCACCTTTACCACTACATTTATCACATTCGCTAACTACATCTAAATCAAAGTCTTTTTCACAGCCAAAGACAGCTTCTTCAAAAGATAGTTCTACTTGCATTAAGATGTCAGAACCTTTTCTAGCTCTACTTCTTGTTCTACTAGAACTGCCACCGAAGCCAAAGCCTCCACCAAATAAATCATCAAAAATATCACCTAAGTCACTAGCATCAAAGCCAAAGCCTGCTCCTCCAAAGCCAGCACCGCCAAAGCCAGATCCTGCTCCAGGGCCATTTACACCAGCATGGCCAAATTGATCATACCTTTGACGTTTATTATCGTCAGATAAAACAGAATATGCTTCTTGTACTTCTTTAAATTTTTCTTCGGCATTTTCTTCTTTACTAATATCAGGATGATATTTTTTAGCAAGTTTTCTAAAGGCACTTTTTATTTCATCTTTTGAAGCATTTTTAGATACACCTAACACTTCATAATAATCTCTTTTAGTTGCCATAAACTACACCTTCCTTCTAATATAGACTTTCTAACATAGAAATTAATTTATCAAAATAGTTAATTGCGTTTTTATAAACATTTTCATCTTCCAAAGATATTCCTAACTCTTTAAAAGCATCGGTTGGCCAAATATTAGAACCAAACTTCAAAAATTTTAAGTATTTATCTAAAGTTTCTTTATCACCATCAGTAATTTTAGAAGCAAGAGATGCGGCAATACTTACACAGATAGCATAATTATATAAGTAGAAGTTCGTATAATAGTGACTTCTAAAGATCCAACTTCCTTTAACATATGGCGATAATTTAACTTCATTACCATAATAATATTTTAAAGAATCCTCACATATTTCATTCATAAATTCTTTAGTTAAAGTTCCACCTTCATGAACTTTCTCGTGCATTAGTCTTTCCATATCTCCTTCTCTAACAGCACCAAATAAATTACTAGCAATAACGTTTAGAGAATTTTCAAGGGCAAGTACTTTCTCTTCTTTGTCAGTTGCATTATTAAAAATATAATTGGATAGTAAAAATTCATTAGTTAAAGACGCAACTTCTGCGACAATAATAGCATTGTGACGATACTCTATAGGGTTATTTTCACTAATAAACTGATGATTAATATGATGTCCTGCTTCATGAGCGATAGTAGATAAGGACTCTAAATCATAATGATAACTCATTAAAATACGAGAATCACATGAGGGAATGGTTAAATTATAACCACCACTACATTTACCAGGATAACCACAAAAATCAATATTACGATTTTTTATAAGTTTATCATATTTTTTTAGATATTCTTCTCCTAATGGTTTTAAAGCTTCTCTTACTGTTTTAATTCCTTCTTTAATACTATATTCTTTTTTAGAATGACTTAACTTTGCACTTAAATCATAGTTATATAAAGTATCAAGATTAAGAATCTTTTTTCTTAGTCTAAAATATCTTTGTAAAGATGAAACACCTTTTCTTGTAGTTTTAGATAGGACATCAAAAATATTTTTATTAAGATTATCTTCGAAAAGTAGTGCTTCAAAACTATCATTAAAGTGATAAATACTAGCAAGGGTATCTTCTAATTTTACATAGCTATTTAATAGAGAAGCAGAAGTACTACCATATTCTAGTGCTTTCTTAGCTAGTTTAGTATTTGCTTCTTTTCTAGTTTTTCTATTATCACTTGACTGTAAGAACCTAGAATTGGTAGTAGATAATGTTACTTTTTTACCATCTTCAAGAGTTACTTTACCATAATTGTGTTCCATATTAAGCATGGCTGATGATATATCAGAGAAATTATTAGTAGCTGCTACTAAAGAATTAACTATTTTCTCTTCATTTTCATTTAAAGTATGCTCTTTATTTCTATATATTTGTAATAGATAAGCTCTATACTCTTCTAATTTTTTATTTTCTTTAAATAAAGCATCAAACTCATCCTTAGATAGTTTTAAAAGTTCTTCTTCAAAGAAACTATTGGCATTATTTATCTTGGCTAGAGCGTCTTTGGCTTTAGAAAGCATTTCTACATTTTCTTTTTTACCTAACTCTTCGTCATTTTTTAACCAAGCATAGGCATCCATTTTTTCAGCAATAGTCTCTATTTCTATTAACTTAACTAAGTATTCATAAAGTTTATTAGCATCTTTAGTACAGCCTTTATAACCCTTAAATATATCTATTTTACTATTAACTTCAAACTCTGCTTTATAAAACTCTTCATTATTTGCAAAAAACTCTGTTAAATCCCATTTATACTCTTCTTCTACTTCATCCCTATTTTTATATTCTTTCATAAATAGCCCTTTCTCTCATTCTTAAGATAAAAGTTCTAGTTACCTAGAACTTTTTAGTTTTTTACTTCTCTTCAAAGTCTGCATCTTTTACATCATCTTTTTTAGAAGATGTATTATCAGTATTAGTATCAGTATTACTGTTTGCTTGGTTTTCTTTTTGAATGTTTTCATATACTTTAGTTGCTAAAGCCATAGCTTTTTCTTGTAATTTTTCTTTCTTATCTTTAATTTTATCTAAGTCATTCTTATCAAGTGCTTCTCTTACCTCTTTAATTAAATCTTCTACTTCACTCTTTTCTTTCTTATCAACTTTATCTCCTAAGTCTTTAAGTGATTTTTCTGTTTGGAAAACAAGTTGTTCAGCTTCATTTTTAAGATCTGCTTCTTCTTTACGTTTTTTATCCGCTTCTTTATTTTCTTCAGCTTCTTTTCTCATTTTCTCAATTTCTTCATCAGATAGATTTGTAGATGAGGTAATAGTAATAGATTGTTCTTTGTTAGTACCAAGATCTTTAGCAGTAACATTAACAATACCATTAGCATCTATATCAAATTTAACTTCAATTTGTGGAACTCCTCTTGGTGCAGGTGGAATGTTTGTAAGTTGGAATCTACCAAGTGTTTTATTATCGGCAGCCATACTTCTTTCACCTTGTAATACGTGGACATCAACAGCAGGTTGATTATCAGCAGCAGTTGAGAACACTTCTGATTTAGAAGTTGGAATAGTTGTATTTCTTGGAATTAATACAGTCATAACACCACCTAATGTTTCAATACCAAGTGATAATGGTGTAACATCAAGTAATACTATATCATTAACATCTCCTGTTAAGACACCACCTTGAATAGCAGCTCCCATAGAAACAACTTCATCTGGGTTAACTTCACGAGATGGCTCCATACCAAGTTCTTTCTTAACTGTTTCATAAACAAGTGGAATTCTAGTTGATCCACCAACAAAGATAACTTTATCAAGATCTTTAGCTTTCAAATCGGCATCTTTTAAAGCATTTCTAACTGGTTCAAGAGTAGAATCTACTAAATCGCCAATTAAATCTTCGAACTTAGCACGAGTTAGGGTCATATCTAAGTGAAGTGGACCATCTGCTCCTTGAGAAATAAATGGTGCAGAAACCTGTGTACTTGTCATACCAGATAAATCTTTCTTAGCTTTCTCAGCAATCTCTTTTAATCGTTGCATAGCCATTTTGTCTTTAGTAAGATCAACACCATTTTCTTTCTTAAAGCTTTCAACAAGATAATCAATAATTCTCTTATCAAAGTCATCTCCACCTAAGTGGTTATTACCACTAGTAGATCTAACTTCTACAACACCATCACCAAGTTCAAGAATAGATACATCAAATGTACCACCACCAAGGTCATAAACAAGAATAGTTTGATTTTTATCTTGTTTGTCAAGTCCATAAGCTAAAGCAGCAGCAGTTGGTTCGTTAATAATACGTTCAACATCAAGTCCAGCAATTTTACCAGCATTTTTAGTAGCTTGTCTTTCGGCATCGTTGAAGTAAGCTGGAACAGTAATAACTGCTTTAGTAACTTTTTCACCTAAATAACTTTCTGCATAATCTTTTAAATATCCTAAAATCATAGCAGATACTTCTTCTGGTGAATATTTCTTTCCTTCAGCTTCTACTTTCTTATCAGTACCCATTAATCTTTTAATAGATGAGATTGTGTTAGGATTAGTAATTGCTTGTCTTTTAGCGGCAGCACCTACTATTCTTTCACCATTTTTGAAAGCAACTACTGATGGAGTTGTTCTTTCTCCTTCAGGATTAGGGATTACTTTAGGCTCCCCAGCCTCTAATACAGATACACAACTGTTAGTTGTACCTAAATCAATACCAATTATTTTACTCATTTATATCCTCTCCTTTATCTTCATTATTATCATCTTTTTCAGTCTCTTCTTCTAATTTATTTACTCTAACAGAAGCAGGTCTAATAACTCTATCCTTAAGACGATAACCTTTAAGTAATACTTCTAAGACTTCTTCATCTTCGTAATCCTTATCGCTATCAGTCATTAAAGCTTCCATGGTATTAGGATCATACTTTTTATGTTCTGCTTCTATTTCTTCTAGACCATATTTTTTCAAAACATCATCAAAGCTTGCATACATCATCTTAAATCCTTTTAAGAATTTAGATAATTCATCAGTTAAGTTATTATCATCAAGTCTAATGGCACGTTCAAAGTTATCTAATATTAAAATTAGTTCACTAATTAAGTCTTGGTTAGCATATTTTAATCTATTAGTAACCTCTTCTTCTTTTCTTTTACGATAATTAATTAACTCGGCTTGGTTATATCTTATCTTTTCATTTAAGTCATTAATTTGCTTATCTTTTTCTTCAAGTTCAGCTTTTAATTTTTTTATTTCTTCATGATGTTTATCGCGTTTTTTAGATTTATCATGCTGGCATTCGCAAGCTTTATCTTTATTTTTACAATCACATTCGTGATTTTCATTAGTAACTTTCTTTTCTTCTTCTTTAGTTTCCATTTAGTCACTACCTTTCTCTATATTTTCTTTCAAATACTCTAGAATACTAACAACTCTATCATATTCCATTCGTTTTGGTCCTATGATAGCAAGAGTACCTTCTTCACTATCAGTCTTAAAGTTAGTTTTAATAATAGTTACATCATTATCTAATTTGTTTTCACTACCAATATAGACTTCAATATTATTAGAATCATCTCTTTTAATTTCCTGTAGTAAATCTTTATCATCAAGTTTCTTGAAGAGATCTCTAATCTTATCAACATTATCAAATTCTGGTTGTTCTAAGAATTTAGTTCTACCTACAACACTAATATCAGTATTGGTAATATCGGTAAAGACATTATAAATAGCATTGTATAACTGTTGATGTTGTTCTACATATTTAGAGATAATTGGTTTAATCTCAAACTCTAACTTAGTACTTACTTCATCAATAGGTGTACCTACTATTAAGTTATTGATTAATTCTACAGTCTTTTTTATATCATCCATACTAACATTTTCTAGAGTAATGTTTTTGTGTTCTACTTTACCTTTATCAGTTACGACTATAACGATTAACTGACTGTTAGACAAAGGCACTACTCTAACCTCTTTAAGTAGATTTTCATGGCTCGCCTTACCTAGAACAACGGCAGTATAAGAAGTCATATCAGAAATAACCTGTAAGCTTTTATTGATGCAATCGCTTAATTCAAGTGATTGATTATGGAAAATAATTTGTAATTTTAACATTTCTTCTCCATTCATTTTTTTCGCTTCCATTAAGTTATCAACATAATAACGATAGCCTTCTTCACTAGGCACTCTACCACTAGAAGTATGTGTCTTCTCTAAGTAACCAAATTCTTCAAGATCTGACATTTCATTCCTGATAGTAGCGCTGGAGCATTTTAGTTTTTTGCATAGTTGATTACTACTTACGGGCTTAGCTTGTCTAATATAAGACTCAACAATTAATTTTAATATCTTTTTTTGTCTTTCACTAAGCATAACTACCTCCCAGCGTGTTTGTTAGCAATACCTATCAAACACTGCTAGTATTAGTGTATGATAAAAGTTAGCAGTTGTCAACCTTTTTTGCTAACTTTTTTTGTGTTTTAAGATAAAGCTACTGTAAAAGGATTTTGTAAAGTCCCATCTCCACCAGTTATTATAACATTTTCCTTTAGATTGAATGTTGGTTTAACTAGCAACGTTTCAGAACCACCACTGCTCCTAAAATTTATAGTATCTATATTTCCATAACCATTTATATAGTATATACTGTCTAAAGCGGCAGGTGTTAGAAGCCAGTATCCATTCTCAAGGTAACTAGAATATGAAGTATTTTGTTGCGAACACATTAGCTCACCTACTCTTAATAATCCTACTTTAGCATTTATAGTATTAGTTGTAAGTGAAGTCATATCGATATCATTATATTTAGCTAAACGATAATTTGCACCATTGTCTACTGTTCCTAAATACCATGTAGTACTATCTTCTATCATGTTTACTTCATCATTTGTTAAGTAATTCTCATAATAGGCATAAGCATTCAAAAATGTATACACTGTACTTGTCGCAAAAGTTGGAGAGGTACCAAATATACTTCTATAATTCAACGTATTAGCGCTTGTTACTTTAGTTAAATTTTCCGTCTCATGACTTACTATCCTATATAAAACATTTTCTTTTGTGCCAAATTTTATATATTCGCCACTATATCTTGTATTTAATTTTGTTCCTGAAATATCTTCATCATTATCACCCTCTAAACGATAAGGATCTTCTTCGGTTCCACTTCCACTTGCGATATTTATATCAGCTTTTATATTTATAGCAGGACGAACACCCTTAGCAGTCTTTGTATCATAGGAATAAATAACCCCTGAACCTGATCTGTAATAAGAAACTGAATAAACTGCAGTAGTATCATTAGCTAATGGTGTAATTGTCCACCAATCTAATTGATTATCTAAGTATCCACTCAAATTATTAGTTCTATCATATTCGTATATGCTTAAAAGTCCTACAGCATCTTCTACAATAGTTGTATTATCTAAACCAGAGGAAACACCAGAACTTGCTGTTGCATTCCACTTACTATCCATTTTAATAAAAGACTCTGGATTTCTTAAATTTCCAAGAAAACCATCTGCAGAAGTGTCATTTAACCACATTTCTATATTACTTCCAGAAAAAGTATTACTATTATCATCAAAGCTAATTGAACTTATATTATCTTGTGTTACCAACTTTGTTGTTTTTTCTTCATTATTTACGCTCACTGCTCGCCATAACTTTCCACTGTACCAGATATAGTTATTGGGATTCTCTCCTGTTATGAAAGTATCGGTACCATCATCATAATAGCCACCATTATTACCAACATAGGTAAGTAAAATTTCAGAAAGGGAACTAGGTTCATCAGGATTAGGATCTGGATTGGAGTGATGACTTTTTGCAAAATCATTTAATCCACTCTCAATATTTGTAACAAGATTACTAGTTGTTCTTCTTTCAAAACTGAAATTGCCTATTAATAAAAATAGAATTAGTGTAGCCATTACTAATAAACTATATAATATTGTAGATATTGCAAACCCCTTATTATTCAAGCCCATTTTATTACCCCTCTTCAACAACATTGATTATAGCATGAAAATGGCTATCTCTATCAATAACAAAATCATTATTGATAGCCCAAAGTCTAATAGAATAATCTTCTTCACTATTAGGTTCTAAAGTATCTTCATATATAATGTTATCTTCATACTCACTAAGTATTTTTGCAACAGGAGTTTTATGATCTACTCTTAAGCTCAATTTTAATAGTTCTGATGGGATAGTATTATTAGCACAATTGTCACTATTTATTATGGCTGTATTTTGGTTCAAAACTATTTTATAACTAACGCTATTTTCTGTTTCGTTTTTTACTGTAAAATCATATTCAGTAGAACTAAGTCCAACAGCATCACTGACAGGAGTAAATCTTGTTAGATTTATTTTATTGCCAGCTTGACTGTGGAAAACAACCTCCATTTTACCTGTATCTACATCTGTTTCTCTCTCATTAGAAAAATTATTATAGATAAAATAAGTTGAAATTATGGCAAAAGCAAATAGGAATATTATAATAATTGTACTTTTAATCATATGTTTACGATAATAGCTTTGATACATTTAAAACACCTCTTTTTAATTATTGTAAAGCCTTTGAATAATTTTAGTCAATGAAAATGGTGATATTTACAAAAATTACCTGTAAATTTAAAAAAAACTCTTGAAAAATATAGATGTTTGTTATATATTAGTAATGTCTTATTTGTCCGCGTAGCTCAGCTGGATAGAGCAATCGCCTTCTAAGCGATCGGTCACGTGTTCGAATCACGTCGTGGACACCATTATAAAATTGAACAGTCATAAGACTGTTTTTCTTTATCTTAGGGGGATTTATGAAAACACTAAATATAGACATAAGTAATTTAGCGTTATTAAAAATAACAGATAACAAAGAAATATATGACTTAGGAAATGGATATATTTTAAAAAGATATATAAATTTAAGCGAAAAAATGTTAAATATTTATAGAAGAAAATTAATGCTAGCTAAAGATATAAGTATTAAAAACTTAATTAGCCCATACTATTTATATGAGGAAAATGGACAAATAAACGGTTCAATAGAAAAGAAAATAGATGGTATATCAATTGCCGATTATTTAAGAAATAAAAGAAGGCAAAATGAACAAATAACACTTGAAGATATTGGAAAATTATATCTAAAGAAGCATGATATAGTTATCGAAGCTAACAAAGAAGGAATTAACTTTCCAGATGGTTCTTATAATAACTTTTTTATTAATGAAAACACTAAAGAAGTCTATGCACTAGACTATGATGGCATGCAAATTAAAGGTATATCTTCAAGAGAATTTAATGAACTCATTTTTAATGGTAATAATCGCTTTCTATTCAGAAACAAAAAATATATTAATGAAGGTCTAATAGATTATAATATGGATATTTATATGATGGGGATAGAGTTTTTATTTCTTACAACTAAATTAGATCCCATTAGTTACAAATTAAGAAATATAGATAATTTTAGAGATTTCTTAGATTATGTAAATTTTCCGAATGGTGATTTAAGAAAAAAATTAGAATTGCTATATAATCCTAATGAAGATAACAAATATTTTAAAGATGAATTAGAAGAATTTATTAAGGAATATGGTCTAACAGCTGATAGAAAAGGTGTGCCAAGAATTTTTATAAAGAAATAACTATTAGTGGGGCTTTTTTACAAAAGGATATATCAACATAATAATAAAAAGAAAAGCAAATATTAATAAAATAATACCAATTAAATTACTAGATTTAATTAAATAGATACCACCTACAATTAAACATAGAATGATTAATATTAGTATTAAAACATAAGCAATTATATAAGGTAATCTTTTTTTAAAGCTTTCTTTTTATCAAAAGCTCTATCAGATATAAATTCACCAATTAAATCAAATAATCCTTCAATTGCAGTAAGCACTTCATCCATAATTAATTACGCTCTCTAATTATTTTAATAGCATTACCTATATTATTAATAGTATCGCTTGCAATCATAGAAATATCTGTATTTT
Source organism: uncultured Bacilli bacterium (assembly GCA_944333305.1). The sequence continues at coordinate 7,307 of CALVKV010000013.1, read as the reverse complement.
TCTTTTCAGCTTCTATACCTGCAATACCATTTATTAAAACTCCAGTAGATATTGATAAAAGATTGAAGTTAAGATATGCTAATAGTCCTGCAAGTATCCCTGATAAAACATCTCCACTACCTGCTGTAGCCATACCAGGACATCCTGTTGTTACTAAATAAACATCATTACCATCAGATATAGTAGTAGTATGCCCTTTTAAAAGAACAGTTACTTTATAAGTGCTAGAAAATTCTTTAACTAAGTTTAGAGAATCTTTTTTTATCTCTTCAAGAGGTTTATTAATAAGTCTAGAAAATTCTTTTAAATGAGGAGTTAATAAAATATTACATTTCTTATTTTTTAAAATATTTAAGTCCATATTAGATAAGGTATTTAACCCATCTGCATCTATAATTAAGTTACCAGGATAATTTTTTATTAAAAAATCTAATACTTCTTCTAAATATTCGTCACTACCTATTCCCATCCCAAAAGCTAAAGAATCTAAATCTTTAATAGCATCTTTCAATTTATCATAAAAATCATCATTATAATCTGGCAATACATACAAGGTTTGTTCTAAGATATTAGGTCCAAGTAAAGGAATTACTTCTTTTTTTACTAAAACTCTACTAATACCACAACCGCTTCTTAGAGATGATAATGATAAATATGAAAGTTTTAATGCTCCAGAGTATTCTATACTCCCACCATAAACACCTGCTTTACCAAAGTTTCCCTTATTAGAATTAATATCACGTTCTTTTACTAATTTTTTTACATCATTAATTTTTATTTCATAAGTATTATTATCTATTTTTTTCATACTTCCTCCAAAAATAAAGTATACTCAAATTAATGAGCATACTGTACTGTTTTTTCTACTACTTCTTTAATATCTCTTTCATTAAATGGTTTCCTTAGAACATCAACTATAGGATAATTAAAAGCTTTAGCAACTAATTCATCATCACCTACTCCTGTGATAATAGAAACGGGAATTAAATCAAACAAATTATTATTTTTAAAATATTCTAAAACTTGAAAACCATTAAAGTTCGGCATATTAAGGTCTAATAGCATTCCTACTATTTTAATACCATCATTATTGGATATCATTTGTAGTGCTTCATTGCCATCATTTGCAACTAGCACTTCAAACTGATTATTAAATATTTTGCTGACAAAATTCTTAATAACTGCAGAATCATCAACTACAATAAGAGCCCGATCTTTTTTAGGGGCCACAAAAGACGTAGCAGTACCAACTTCTTCAAGTCCTAAGTACTGTTTCACCAAGTGGACAATTCGATCGAGCTCTTTAATTAATTCATCAAAATGTTCAGTTACATAATACATATTATTTTCTTTACTAGCCATCTCGTGATTGTAAGCATAACTAGCAAGAGTATCAAAGCCAAAATATTTAGCATCGCTTTTTAGGCCATGAACCAAAATGGCGTAATTAGCCATATCACCCATTTCTTTTGTTTGTTTAATTTTTGTTTCTTTCTCATTAATATCCTGAAGGAAGTCGCCCAATGTATCATCATAAGTTGACATATCTCCAAATAATTCTAAACTTTTCTTAACATTTACGCCATTATTAATAAGTAAATTTACATCTCTCATAATAATACCCTCCTATATTTTAAAGTATAACATAGATTATTCATTATTCAAATATTTATTTATAATACTATCTAATGCTTTACGTTCAATTGGTTTAGGTAAATAACTATCAAAACCCTCTCCTAAATATTTTTCTTCCATGCCAGCGATAGCGTTAGCGGTTAAAACAACAACCGGTGTTTTAAAGTTAGGGTCTTCTTTTAATTTATGGAATGTTGCTGTCCCACTCATCTTAGGCATCATATCATCCATAAAGATTAAGTCATATTTAATTACTTTTACTTTTTCTAGGCATTCAGCACCGCTCATACAACTATCAACCGTAATACCATAGTCTTCAAGAAGTCTTGTTGCAACTTTAATATTAAGTTTATTATCATCAACTACTAGAACAGTTTTACCCATAACATCTTTATCTTCGGCAAGTTCGTCACGACTAACTTCTATTGTATCTTCAAGTTTTACTGTAGATGGAGCAATTTTTTGGTCAATTGAAACAGTAAATTTACTACCTTTCCCATAGACACTTTGAACAACTAACTCTCCATGCATAAGTTGAACTAATCTTTTGGTGATAGCAAGACCAAGTCCTGTTCCTTCTATAGTAGTATTTCTATCTTCATCAAGGCGTTCAAATTTGTTGAATAACTTATCAATTTTATCACGTTTAATACCTATTCCTGTATCTTCAACTGATACTATAAGTCTACAAATATCGCCTTTAATTAAGGAATCAACTTTAAATTCAATATGTCCTTCTTTTGTATATTTAGCAGCATTAGTTAGAATATTAAGAATAACCTGCTTTACCCTTGTGTGGTCTCCATATAATACCTTAGGAATAGTTTCATCTATTTTAACAATTAATTCTATTGGCTTTTCACCAATCCTTGATTTTGTTAAAGTAACTAGGTCATTAAACATTTTATATGGATTATAATTATTATTTATTATCTCTAGTTTATTGGCTTCTATCTTAGATATATCTAAAACACCATTAACTATTTCAAGTAAACTTTCACTAGCCATTAAAATGTCGTTAACATCCTCCCTTGCTCGATCTGGTAAATCTTTTTCTTCTTTTAAAGCTTCTGCAAATCCGGTAATTGCATTTAAAGGAGTCCTGATTTCATGTGACATATTAGATAAAAAATCTGTTTTGGCATTATTAGCTTTTTCAGCTTGAACTTTAGCAAGATTAAGTTCTGTAATCATTTTTATGTCTGGATTTTCTATTGTAAAATATAAAATAGCTATAATTATTGATAAGAAAAAGTTAATTAAAAATAGATCTGGGAACAGTCTTTGAATAACTACTATTAAAATTATTGATATAATCATAGCAAATAAAGGTGTATATTTATATATAATAATATTTTTTCTATTTTTTAAAGCAAAGAAAACAGAAACTATTATACAACATGCGGCAATTATATAAACCATGGCAACAGAGGCTCCCTGTGGGAAGACAACATTATTGGTATAGGTAAAACTTACTGGTAAAATATAAATAATAAAAGCAAGTATTATAAATATTATTAATAAATAATGAAATATCTTTTTAAAATATTTAATTTTTTCTTCATCTTTCTTTTTAGTATATGAAATAACATAAATATAAAAAGTAAAGGCAAATATCCATGCTACAAAATATAGTAATTCTGTTTTTACAACTAAGAAATATAAAAAACTGTTAGTTGGATAGCCACCAACATATAGGAAATATCCTAAAATATCAAAAACTAGGCCAATAGCTGTTGTTATAATTAGAAACTTATATATTTTTGTTTCAGTATTAACAACACTTCCTTTACTGAAAAAGAAAAAAATAAATAATAGTATATATACCAAACTACATATTGTAAAGTATGCACCCATACTTCCCCACTCCTATCTTACATATAGTAATATATCATAAATAGAAAAAAAACGCAAAAAACTCGGATTTTTTCCGAGATTTTAATTAAATTTTATTTTAATACTTTAACATTCATTTCTTTTTCTAAAGCATCTGCTTCATATTTTTTATTATCTTCTGCTTGTAAAACATTCCATGCTAATTTTCCATTAGGACTTTTTGGAATATCATGATATTCAATATAATGAGGTAATTTTGCTTCTCCCAAAGTGCTATATATTAAAGCATTAATTTTAGCTTCTAACTCTTTTATATCTACTTCATCAGTTGCTAAGCTAATATGATATTTACATACAAATTGTAAATCATCATTAGGTATTTTGGTTACTATACTTTCTTTAATTTCTGGAATAGTACTAAGGAGATTTTCTATTTGTTGAGGGTATACGTTTTCAACTCCACAAACAAAGTTTCTTTTTACTCTATCAATAAAGTGTTTTTCATTAGTAACGGGATCAATAATTGCCACATCACCTGTATTTAACCACCGTACGCCATTTTCATCTGTTATTATGACATCGTTTGTTTCTTTTTCATTATTATAATATCCTTCCATCATTCCAGGTCCTGTTACTAACAAAATACCAGGTTTACCTTTTTCAACTTCTTCGAAAGTTACAGGATCAACTATCTTAGCTCCTACAAATGGTAACATATGCCCAATTGTACCATTTTTATTTAGTTTACCTCTTTTAACCGCAACAGGAGCCCACATTTCTGTCATACCAAGTCCATTATAAATACTATCATTTGCTCCCAAACTTTCAAAAATAATATCAGTAAGATTTTCTGTTTTAGAAGTTAATTGTTCACCACCAGATACTCCTGATTTTAGAAAGCTCATATCAAGTTGTTTTTTAACAGTTGGATCTAATTTTTCTAATGCTTCTTTTACTATTTTATAGAATTCTTTTTGATCTTTTTCTCCCATTTTGCTTAGATTTTTATATTGCTCATAAATATCGCCACCTGCTGTTTTTAAAACATAGTCAATATAAACGTTCCATTGGATAGGTCCACCAAATACACCATTTGGTTTTTCTTTATAAAGCAATCCTGGGAAATCTTGAGGCATAGCTTTAGATGTTAAATGGATTTCTAAACTTCTATTTAAAGCATATTGCATAGCGAAAGCACCAAAAGCCATAAATTCTGGTAAGTTTCCTAAAAAAGAATCACCTGGTTTTAATGGTAAAACATAATTAACACCTTTTGTAACTGTACTTAAGCCATTACCATTTAGCTTAACTCCTTTATGTGTACCACTGCTACCTCCTGTAAATGTAATATCACTTATATATGTATCCATATCAGTGGCAGTAGCAATAGAACCAAAATCTGTTTCTGTCTTTTTTAAATAAGTGGAAAGTTTTTCTTTACTAGAAAAGACAAAATTCTTAGAATATAACATAAATAAATTTAACATTGCTTTTTCTTTCATTGTAGTTTTTACACTGTCAAATGGCGAAAAATAAAGTGAATCTATACCATATCTTTTGGTAACAGTTGAAAACTTTTTAGAAAACATACTAATACCTATGAACATTTTTATATTTACGAGTTCTATGTCTCCCCTCATAGATGCTTCTGTTTCAATTGGATTAATAGCACAGACTGTAGCACCTAATTTGTAAAGTGCTCTTTTTAAATACAAGCCAGATGGTGTATTAGCTGATGCTACTGCTATTATATCACCTTTTCTAACTCCCTTTTCTTTTAGGGCTTTAGCATATTCCTCTACTCTAGTATGGAATTCTTCATAAGTAATTTTTTCGCCTTTTTCGGTAACTATAGCTACATTAGACATGTAGTTAGAATTTTCTTTTAATTGAAATTCATAAGGATTTACTTCCTCTGGAATATCAGCGTCTTTAGCGCCATTGTTATAGTAATCAATATCAGTATATTTATTGTACTTTAAATCATTGTTTTTCATATAATTTCTCCTTTACTTCTTAACTTCTATTTCATCATAAGTATAGGAAGATACTGCATTACCTATTTTTACTTGATAAATAGATCCTATTTTCATCACAACAACCCCAGTTATTCCTGTATATTTAATTATTACTTCATTACCAATATCAATGTCATCACCAGTTTCATCAAAACTTGTATTCTTTACTATTAAACCCATATACAATATATTCCTTTCCAAGCTTATTATAGAAAAAATATGTTTAATTTGTCAATTATAACTATAAAATTAATTAAGTTTATGCTAATATTTAAGTAAATTGAGGTGGATTATGAAAGAAATATTAGAACTATTAGATAACAAAAGAATTGAATATAAAATAATCAAACATAAAAGCGTCTATACTATAGAGGAAATAAAACATATTAATCTTGATAAAGAAGGCCTTATCCCTAAAAATATCTTTTTAAGGAATACTAATGGCAAAGTCCATTATTTAGTTACTTGCTCTCCAGATAAGAAAGTAGATATCAAAAGTCTTGCTAGTAATCTAAATAGTACTCGTCTTTCTTTTGCAAGCCCCGAAAGATTAAAGAAATATCTAAATGTAGAGAAAGGTTCTGTCTCTCCATTAGGCTTTATTTATGATGAAAACTCTGAAGTCATCTTTGTCTTTGATAAAGAATTGATTAATAAAACTATAGGAGTTCATCCTAATAGAAATGACTATACTATTTTTATAAAGTTCAAGACTCTAGTTAAATTAATAGAAGAACATGGTAATATGATAGTTTATTTAGATATATAAAAAGATAGAAAACTTAACTTAGTCTCTATCTTTCTTTTTACTATTATTATCTTATAATTACAGATTCAAAAAACCTTTCTTGAAACTCTGTTAAAGCTTTTATTTGATCATCAGTATAATTAACACCCTCTGGCACTACAATTATTTTATCATCATCATCGTTAGTTCTATGAATAACTGCAATGCACTTACCTTTATAATTTTCTACTGGATCAAATACTCCTAATAAATAAGCATCTAACTCTTCTCCATCTCCACTAATTACATTAGGTACATAACCATAATTAACAGTATAAACAAAGCCATGTTTAGGATGTTTAGTTCCTAAAGCTCTATCTATAACAATATTAACTTCCTTACCTATAAAATTTTTAGAATCAATTTTTTCCATCATTACCACCTATTAACAATATTATATATTCTTGTTTTAACAACTACAACAAAAAAAGAAAAGAATTAATCATTATTCTCTTCTTTATAATAATATCTATAAGGTCTAGCCTTAATATTTAGATCATTCATTAATATTCCTAAATATCTAGTACCATCCTTAGAGTTTTCCTGATATAAACGATTATCAACTATCTTACCATTTTTACTTATAAGTAAATAATCATCTCTCCAAGTTACATTGTCATAATTAGTTGTACCATCTTTATATAAGATTAATTCTTTATACTTTGTATCAGGCATAAAATGTTCTTTATTAGGATTAAATAATTTATCTGGCTCTACTATCTGCCCTTGTAATATCCACTTACCAACATATTTAGAATTATAAGTAGGTTCAGTAGTTTTAAACTTCTCTTCTAATTTTTTCATATGAATTAAAGCATCTTCATTATCTTTAGTTAAGTCATAAGCTTCTACATAAATATCTGTTTTATCATCATTATATATTTCTATAAATTCTCCTCTTATTTGAATATTATTATTATTTGCATACTTAATCATTTCTTTATAAGCATCTATTACCTCATCATTACTAGATGTATGTAATAAAGTTTCTACAACATTATCAGTTAATACTTCTAATCCCATACTTTGAA
>CALVKV010000012.1 GCA_944333305.1 uncultured Bacilli bacterium | reverse complement strand
AAAAAAAAAAAAAAAAAAGTGTTGACACATTTCAATAGATAATTATTGTTAAAATACTTATCCTTTTTTCTTATTTCTGATATTAAATTATTTAATTGTTTTCTTATAATATACTCTACTTCTTTTGGATAATTAAATTTATTCTTATGATAATTATATTCATTTTTGTCTACTACTTTAAAACTGCCATTAGGAAAAACTTTGACATCTAAATCGTAGTCTATATATTTAATGGTATTATCCTCTATTATTATAGGGCTTGCCATATTACAATAATAACATATGCCTTTTCCTTTATATTGTCCAATAATGTTGTACCACTTATTTAAAAAGAAATATAAAATAGCTGGCTCTTTTGTTTTCCATTTATGACCATCTTTTTCAGTAACAGTTGTACAGTTATTAGCAAATATTAATTCCCCTGTTTTAAAATCAAAATTTAAAAGAGTTGCCTCATCCCAAGCTTTATATATCTGTCCGTTGTGTTTATAACTATGAATTTGATATTTATGACCTATTTTTAGTTTTTCCACAGCTAACACCTCCTTCATTATTAATTAAAAGAAGCAAGTCATCCTCTGCTTACTTCCTACCAAAATATCTAATAGCCCAACACCCTATTAATAACAGTATGATGGCAACAATTACCCAAAAGGCTGGTTCTTTTGTATATGGTGATAAAAAGTTATTTATTTTTTTAGTTAAATCATTTAGAGTATCTTGTAAATTAAGTATTTGCATTTTTTAATCCTCATCTTCCTTATCTACTTCTTTTACAACTTTGGCATTTCTTGCTCTTTTATTTTTATTTTCTTTTCTCTCTGTGCTTATTTCTACACTCAAACCACTGCTTTTTCTTAAAATAAAACTATTAATAATATCTAAAACAGCATATATAATCATGAAAAGACCGATAATTCTTGTAACAACCACAGCACTAGTAAATGGATTAAATAAAATTACAACACCACATATTAAACAAATAATCGCCATTATTAATGAAGGTAAAAAGTAGCTACTTCCGAGATTTTTTAAAACAAGAGCCTGTTGAACTTTAAAAGAACTACTTATAATGACAGCAATACCTACAACTATAGGAATGATGCTGCCAATAAATTCAGGAACAGTTACTAAAAATATTCCTGCTACTATACTAACAATGCCATAAACTATATTTAATTGTATAAAAATATCTCTTGTCTTATTTCGTAAAAAATTTACTATAGCAATAACTCCCAATGCTATTAAAACTCCTCCTACTAGATATGATATTCCTACTAATGTTTCACTAGATTTAAAAAATAATAATAACCCTAGCAGTAATAAAAATATTGAACTTAATAAAGATGGCCAAATCACTTTTTTAATTTCTACTTTCATCTTTAACCTCCTCTTTTTTACAGTTTACCACACTTTTAGTATCTTGACTAGGTTCATTTTCATCAGTATCGATATAATAAACGGTGCTTATATTTTCAGTTTTTGTTAATCTTTCATATATTAAAGGTTTTTTGCGACCGAAAAATTTTAAAAACATTTCAAAATAAGTATAAGTTAAAAAGATAATATAAAATAGTATTATAAGTCCATTAATATAGTCATTATAATTTATTACGATAATAGGACCAAAGATAATTATAAAATAAAGGATAACTTGTCTTATAAATATAGATAAATGCTTATATTTATTTTTACTACTTAATTTTATTTTAACTAGATGTTTTCCTAAAGTGCAGCTTGTTAATGTAGGTAATATTATATAATAGATTAATGTAATAAGTACTAGAGGTATAATAAAATTGTCAAAATCTATTAAAGCTAGCATTATAAACATTAATGTAGCAAACACAAAAATATCTATTAGAAAGGCTAAAAATCTTCTATAAATAGAAACTGTTTTTCCTCTTTTATAAGATATCTTATCTATTTCATCCCTATCCGGCAAAAATATAGTAACAATTGGAGTAATTAGATAACCTATTAGCCCACCTAATGTATTAACAATTAAATCATCAACATCAAAAAGGCGATAAGCTTTTGGATAGAGGCCGTAAAGACCAGTAAGCTGGGTTATCTCAAAATAAAGACTTAAAAGAAATGTATAAATTATAGTAGTATACCATTTTTTCTTAAAGTAATATCTTAAATAGACTCCAAAGGGGATGGTAATTGCAATATTAAAAAGAGTTGTATAAACTATTGGAGATTTTAGGAAAGATAAAACTCCACTTGATTCTTTAAATGTTTCTATAAAATCTCCTATAAAAGTAAAAGGTATTAACTGGGGAACCTTAGTTGGCATCATTAATACTTCTTCTTTGCTCGGTAGAGGTAATATTACAAGAAAATAGGCTGTTAATAGGTAAAGAATAAAGGTATAAACAATACTACTTCTAATTAGAGGTACTGAACCATACTTATGATATTGTAACAATAAATATGGTAGGGTTATTAAAAAAGCTAGTAAGGGAAAAATAAGGAAAGCTGTTTTGATTGATTCTAAATATACTCCCATAAATTCTCCTAGAATAATTCTAATACTTCATCAAGACTAATAGCACCATTAAAGTATTCAGTTAGTTTTTCTATAAAGAAAGAGGTTTGATTATTCTTTCTTAATAGTTTTGCTAAAGAGGTAATGGCAATACTTCCTTCAACAGTATAATGTTTCTTATAAACATCAGCTTCATTCTTATTAGTATATAGCAAAACTCCATAACTATAGTTACGACTAGTTTTACTATTACAAGTTAGTAAAATATCTCCTAGGGCACCATAACAAGTAGAAGTACTCTCTTTTCCTCCTAGTTTAGTTACTAAGTCTTTAGCAAAGTTATATATTTTTGTTAAGTAATAAGCATTGGTAGAGTCACCCCTATATTTACTATTAATGCTTCCCATTAGTATTGCTAAAACATTTTTAATAACACCATATAATTCTAAACCGATATAATCATCTATTACTTCTATTTCAATATTAGTATCTTTAAATAGTTTTAACATTAACTCTTTAGTCTTTTCATCTTTAGTACCAAGTGTTAGTCCTGCTTTACTATTAATTATAAGTTCTTTAGCAAAAGTAGGTCCAGCAAGATATGATACTTGTCCTTTTAAACCTAATTCTTCATAGATTTCAGTCATTAAAAGATCTGTATTCTTTTCAAGACCCTTAGATACTAATATTACTCTACTATTATCAGTTAAATAGTTTTCAATTCTTATTAGAACTTCTCTTACATGATTACATGGAACCGCTACAATAATTAAATCAGAATTATTTAAAGCAACATTCAAATCCATAGTGACATCTAGATTGGAAGCTAGTTCTATACCTGTTAAGACTCTATCATAAGTGTTATTATTAGTTATTTCTAAATATTCTTCTTCAAAAGCCGTCCAAAAAACAATATCGGCTTTACTTTTTTCATGTAATAAATTTCCAAGAGCAAGACCAAAGGCTCCTGTTCCTAAAATTGTTACTTGCATATTATCACCTTCATATTAATGATACTAACATCTTCTATTTTTGACAAGAAAAATAATCTTACTAATTTGTAAGATTATTACTTAACCTCTGTTCCACCAAAGATTGATGTACAGTTAATTGTTAAAGTATGTGTTTTCTTTTTATCGGTAGTAATTGATTTATTTTCATTGCCTCCAAATAGTGAGAAAGAATTAAATTTCACTTTAAAATTATCGTTTACAAAGATACTAGTTCCTCCAAAAATAGAATAAGCATTAATAGTTACATCTTCTTTTAATTCTAATTCTCTTAAATCTAAATCTACTCCACCAAAGACACTATAAATATTAGCACCTTTAAAATTAGTATCTGTTACTCGCTCTTCTAAACCACTAAAGATACCATAATAATTTTTTAGATTATTAGCTTTTCTTTTAAAAACTTTTTTTACTTTTAGACTTTCTATTACAATGAATATTCCTATGATTATTAAAAGAATAGGAAAAAACGCATCATCTAGTGGATCTTTAATAATATCTAATTCTTCTAATAAAAACCAAGTTCCTAAATATAAAACAGTTGTGTTTGCAAGGGTAAACTTCTTACCTTTTATAATGTAGTATAGTGATGATGCCATTAAAATTAATGGTATTAAATAAGAAAAATCAATACTAAACTCTGGAGCGATTATGGATATTAAAAACAAAGCTCCTATTATAATAAAAATTAAACCAATAAACATATATAACACTCCTTTCAATCATTATATAATTTTAGAGATGGAAAATGCAACTACCATGTATATTTTTATCTGATTTTCGAATACTATTATTAGCTATATAACCAGTAGCCGAATAGCCAACGCTATTGTTAAAATTGTTTTGAGGGCGATAAAATGAAAAAAGATGGTATTGAGATTAGAATTGGCAATAGTGCTTTTTACTTTAAATTGGCCAATTTGCTAAATAAGAAAAATATAAGTAAAAACAAACTTAGCCAAGATACAGGTACTGATTATAAAGTTGTTACTAGGTATTTAAATGGAGAAATTGAAAGACTTGATTTGATTGTTCTAGAAAGATTTTGTAATTATTTAGATTGTGAATTATCTGATATTGTCGAGCTAAAGAAGAATATTTTTAAGTAAAAAGGTTTAAGATTCAACTCTTAAGCCTTTTTCTTTTTTGGAATAAAATGTTCTATTCCTTTATATTTATCACGTTTTTTAATATAGAAATAACCTAAAATAGAAAAAGTTAAAGCTCCTATAAAGTTAACTACTAAATCTTCCATTGTATCAATTAAACCTATATCTAAATAGCCATCAGAAATTGTTATAACGTTATCACCGTAATAAATGGTGGTTTTATCTATATCTGTAATTATTTTAGGATCAAAAGCATTAGCATTTGTTAAATTAACTGATGATATTTTATTTACAACAGTATCTTTTTGCATATCAGTACTTAAAATGGAATCAGCAGTATATTCAAAGAACTCCCATGCTACTCCTACAGTCATTGAGAAACAAAATGATACTAGGGCGACAAAGATAGGACTCATTTTAATATGAAATTTATCAGTACTGTTTAAAATATCAATTAAGGAAAAGCCTATAGCAGCAGCAAGAAATCCATTTAATGTATGAAGAATTGCATCCCAATTGGGAATAATATTGTAGAAATTTTGAATCTCACCTAAAATTTCTGCAGAGAATATAAATAAAAGAATAATTATTTCTAAGACATTTGGTATCGTTACTTTTAACTTTTCTTCTACAAAGAAAGGTATTACAAATAATACTAAAGTTAAAACACATAAGAAAACATTATGATAATTGCCCATAAAAATTTCTCTTATTAGACAGAGAATAACTAAGAATCTTAAAATTGTATAAAAGATAGCAACTTTTTTATTTTCTTCTTCTTTGTAATATTCTGCTAATCTTTTTTTAAATTCTTTTGTATTTTTAAACATAAAACCTCTCCTTTATATAATTATAGAAGATATTTAATTTTGTGTAAAGATATGATACAATATGAGAAATGAAAAGAGGTGTTATTTATGAAATTACCAATTGTAGCGATTGTTGGTAGACCTAATGTGGGTAAAAGTACTTTATTTAATAAAATTGCCGGTAGTCGTATTGCTATTATCGAAGACGTTCCAGGTGTTACTCGTGATAGACTTTATGAAGAAGTAAGTTATTTAAATAAACCTTTTTATCTAGTTGATACTGGTGGTATCGATTTAGGTGACGAAAGATTTAATGATGAAATAAAAATGCAAGCGGAAATTGCGATTAATGAAGCGGATGTTGTTATTTTTGTTGTTGATGCTAAAGAAGGAATTACCAGCAATGACTTAGTAGTTAGAGATATTTTGAGGCGTAGTAATAAAAGAATCGTAGTTGCAATTAACAAAATTGATAATAAAGATAGTTATGATAATATTTATGACTTTTATGAACTTGGTTTTGATAATTATATTCCTATTAGTGCCATTCATAATACTGGTTATATTGAACTTATGGATGAAGTTACTAGTGGATTTAAAACTAAAGATGAAAGTGATGAAGATGAAAGGTTAAAAATAGCTATTATTGGTAGACCTAATGTTGGTAAGAGTTCTTTAACTAATGCTATTTTAAATGAAGATAGAGTTGTTGTTAGTAATGTAGCAGGTACAACAAGAGATTCTATTAATACTGTTTTTAAATATCATGATGAGGAGTTTGTTTTGATTGATACAGCAGGAATGAGAAAAAAAGGTAAAGTATATGAGAACGTCGAGAAATATAGTTTGTTTAGATCAATGAATTCTATTGATAAAAGTGATATATGCCTACTTGTTATTGATGCAGAAGATGGTATTAAAGAACATGATAAACATATTGCAGGTTATGCGATAGAACGTGGTAAAGGTCTAATTATCGTCGTTAATAAATGGGATGCAGTGGAGAATGCTAATATCTCAGAGTTTAAGAAACTAGTTAGAAGTGAATTTCAATTTGCAACTTATGCTCCTGTTGTCTTCTTATCTGCTTTAACTAAAAAAAGGATTCATACTTTAATGCCTGAAGTGTTAAAGGTAAAAGAAAATATTAAGAGAGAGATTAAGACTAGTGTTTTAAATGAAGTTATTGAAGATGCTTATAGCTTGAACCCTGCTCCTAGTTATAAAGGAAAGAGACTTAAGATTTATTTTGTTAGTCAAACAGGAGTTAAGCCTCCTAAATTTACTTTTAGAGTTAATAGTAAAGGTTTAGTACATTTTTCATATGAAAGATATTTAGAAAATAAATTAAGAGAGAATTTTGAATTTGAAGGAACCCCTATTGTATTAAAATTTAAAAATAGAAATGGAGAATAGTTATGTTTTTTAGAAGAGTAGATCCTAAAACAGAAATTGAAGGTATTGATAGAGCAGTAGAGATTCTTAACGATAGATTTCAAAAGAAACTTATTAGTTTAGAAGAGTTTAATAAGAAGTCATTTGAGTTTGGAAGAAGGAAAGCCAAATACTTGAAAAAGTTAGAGAAGCAAGAAGAAAATAATAAATAGAAAAATTAATCAATAAAGATATTGGAACAAAAATATTAAAACCTCATACTATAGAAGTAGGAGGTTTTCTATGTTTGGAGACAGTTTTTTTAAGAAAGTTGAACAAAAGACTAATGTTAATAAAGATACTATTTTATCATTAGCAGATAAACTACAAAAAGGTAATATGAAAGATGAGAAGGTACTTTCGGAAGTAGTTGATGAAATTGCTAACATGACTGGTAAAAGTGTAAGTAGCGAAAAGAAAGATAAAATCATTAAAACAATTATGAAAGATGAAGTTCCTGATAATGTTGATAAGATGTTTTAAAAATAGAGCGTGAATGCAATGAAGCTACGCTCTTTTATATTAATTCTTTTAAATTTATAATACAGCTTTTGATTAAAGCTTTTATTGTTTTTAATATATATTTTTTATTAACATCATCTAATTTGTAGATAGCTATTAAAATATTAGGAATTTTAATTATAAAGTTTTTAGATATTTCCTCTAAGGTTGTTAGATTAGTTGACCTTAAAACAGTAAAAAGGGACTCTATAAAGATTTCTCTTTCTTTTTTTGATAAACTGCTAATAAAATCATTTATTACTTTATTAGTATAAATAGTTCCATCTGTCAACTTTTTTAATGTTACAAAACTATTGTTATTAACTACCCAAGAAAATGGATCATGTTCTAGAATTCCAGAAGCAGTACTTTTAATAACTTTATAACTTTCATTAGTATATAGAAGCATTCCTATAATTGAAGAAGATGGAATTATCTTTTCTATTTTATTTTTTATATTATGGTAATTAGAAGTAGTTAAAAACTCTTTTAAAAATCCTGGTCCATCATGGGAGTATATCTTTAATATTCTATTTTCTAAGTTACTATTTAAATTACATCCAGCATAAACTGCTAAATTTCCTCCTTTAGAATGGCCTCCTAAATAAAACTTTCTTGGTATTAACCTAGTTATCTTTTCTGTATAATTTAAAGCTTCTTTTTGGGAAGGTACTGGTAATATAAAAGCCATATTAAAATCTTCTTTCCACCCTGTTAAAGTAGAATCTGTTCCTCTAAAAGAAATATACATTGTATTATCTGGTAGTAAAAATGTTACTGCAGAAAATTGTTTCTCTATTAAATCATTGGTATCTTCTACAAAGAAACATAACTCTATATCTTTATACCTTCTACTTTCTGTGACTTTTTTTATAAATTCTTTGTTTTTCCTTACTTTGGCAGTCTTAATAATATCTAAATCTTTTAATTTGATTTTAGTACTTGGAAAATGTAAATAAGAAAGATAAGCTAGTACTAGACTATCTACCTCGTTAAATGATACTTCTTTAAAAGACTTTTGATTATTTTTTAAATAATCTAGAAAATTTTCCAAAATTACTCCTTTCTTTCATATTGAAATTTTTTTTGAATAGAATTTATTAGAATAAAAGAAAAGGTGATGTTTATGGAAAAAACGGAAATTATTAAAAATATTGCTTTAAGAAGCGGTGGTGATATTTATTTAGGAGTTGTAGGTGCAGTTAGAACTGGGAAAAGTACTTTTATTAAAAGAATGGTGGAAACTTTAGTTGTTCCTTATATTGAAGATGAATATGAAAAGAAAAGAACACTAGATGAAATTCCACAAAGTGCTCAAGGTAAAACTATTATGACAACAGAACCTAAATTTATTCCTAATCAAGCGGCTAAAGTTAATATTGATGATTTTAGTTGCAATATTAGATTGGTTGACTGCGTAGGATATGTTATTCCTAATGCTAAAGGTGCTAGTGATGATAATGGTCCAAGAATGGTTAAAACACCTTGGTATGATGAAGAGATTCCTTTTGTAGAAGCTGCTGAGGTTGGTACTGAGAAGGTTATTAAAGACCATTCTACGATTGGTATTGTTATTACTACTGATGGTTCTATTGGGGAGTTTAATAGAAGTGATTATTTAGAAGCTGAAGAGAGAGTAATTGAAGAATTAAAAGCAATTGGCAAACCTTTTATTATTATTTTAAATACTACTCATCCTACTCTTCCTGAAACTGAAAGATTAGCGGAATCCATTAAAGAAGCACATAATGTTCCTGTTCTACCTATTAATGTTGATCAGATGAATGAACGAGAAATGACTTCTATCTTAAGAGAGGCACTATATGAATTCCCTGTTTTAGAAGTTAAAGTTAATATGCCAGAGTGGATTGCTATTTTAAACGCTAATAATGAGATTAAACG
Source organism: uncultured Bacilli bacterium (assembly GCA_944333305.1). The sequence goes on along the minus strand of CALVKV010000012.1, from coordinate 9,005 downwards.
TAAGTATATTGAGGTTATTAGAGAAAGCGTTATGGAAGTTGACAAGTTAAGAGATATTGAAAAGATTACTGATCATTTTAGAAGTAATGATGTCATTGAGAAAGCATACTTATCCGATGTTAATCCGGCAACTGGAGTTGTTACAATTAATTTAGAGGCTCCTAGCTCGTTATATAGTGAAGTATTAAGAGATATTATTAAAATTGATGTTACAAGTAAAGCTGGTCTTCTTTCTTTATTCCAAGATTATGAAGAAGCTAAAGAAGAATATGATCAAATTAAATACGCTTTAAAGATGGTTAAACAAACTGGTTATGGTGTGGCTACTCCAACGTTAGCTGATATGAAATTAGATACACCTGAGATTATTAAACAAGGTCCCAGATATGGTGTTAAACTTAAAGCTGTCGCTCCTTCTATCCATATGATTAGAGTTGATGTTAATTCTACTTTTGAACCTATTATTGGTAGTGAAGTTCAAAGTAAGGAATTAATTGATTATTTAATGAGAGATTATGAGAATAATCCTAGTGAAATATGGAAGAGTGAAATTTTTGGTAGAAGTTTAGATAATATTGTTCAAGAAGGAATACAAGCTAAGATTAATTCAATGCCTGATAATATTAGATATAAACTACAACAAACCTTATCTAAAGTAGTTAATAAAGGCTCTAGTAATATGATTGCAATAGTTCTCTAAGTGAGAACTTTTTTTGTGTCGATGATAATATTAGAATGTTCTATTAATTTTAAATAATCTTTATATGTAATAGTATCTATATCTATTTTACTTTTAAACTCTGGAAAGTCTGTAGGATCCATTAAGATTAAATATACTTTTATTTTATCCTTAATAATTATTCTTAAATCTATTTCTTCTGAAAAATCAAAGGTATCTATTTTTTCTACTTTTAAAATAGTACCTATTATATGATGGTTATAAACATCTACTTCATAGAAACCTGGTTCTAAAAGATGATATTTATGATTGTAATTTAAAAATATATTTTTTATTTTAGTAATTATATTATCTTCATTACTATCTTTTAGACTAATAGGTAGAATAAGATAATATAAGTCTTCTCCTTTTATTATTAGTTTCATAAACAACACCTATTATAAGGTATGAAAAAAGACTTAAATCGTGTCGATGATTAAGTCTTCTAACATTTTATGAATTTCATCTTTACCTTCTTTAGTTACACTAGAAAATACAACTAAATTATCTCCTACTACTAAATCAAGGGTATCAGTAATTTGTTTTTTGCATTTTTCTTTTTTACTCGCTCCTATTTTATCTGCTTTAGTAGCGACAACAGTTACTTTTAAATTATAATATTTTAAGAAATTATACATAAGAACATCATCTTCAGTTGGTTTATGTCTAAAATCTATTAACATAAATACTCTTTTTAACTCTTTTCTAGTCTCTAGATATTCTTCAATCATTTTTCCAAATTTTTCTCTTCTTTTTTTACTAATCTCGGCATAACCATAGCCGGGAACATCGATTAGATAAAATTCCTGGTTAACTTCATAAAAATTAAGCGTTTGTGTCTTACCAGGATGAGAAGATGTTCTTGCTAGATTTTTTCTCCCTAAAAGTGTATTAATGAAACTACTTTTACCAACATTACTCCGTCCTACTAATAGAAATTCACTTTTTCTATCTTCTGGATATTGACTACGACGTGTAGCCATAACTTTTAATTCTGCACTAGTTATTTTCATCTTTACTCATCACCTTCTTTATATAAATCTCTGTAACATAATCAATGTCAGAAATTAAAGATTCAGCTTCTTCTATTGAGGATAGCCTTGCCCCACTTGCCATAGCATGACCTCCGCCATTATATTTTTCAGCTACTTTATTTATTTCTGGGCCTCTACTTCTAATATTAACACGAACATTATTATTTTTTAGATCTTCTGTTACGATAATCCAGACTAGTACCTCATCAATAAAATTAAAGTTATTTATCATATTACCTGCTGAAGCACTATCGGCTTTAAATTTTGTGATAATATCATTAGTTAGGATGATATAAGCAACACCATTTTCTGTTACTTTCATATTTAAAGAGATATATCCTTCTAATCTTACTTCTTTTAAAGGTCTTAAATAGAGATTAGTATAGATACTTGATAATTTTAAAGGATATTTAGTTAGATAAGTACTTACTAAATTAAATGTTTTAGCTGTTGAACTATCAAAAAGAAAACGGTTAGAGTCTGATACTAAGCCATAATATAAAAGTTTAGCAATCTCTTCATTACACTTTAATTTTGTCTTTTGCAATAACTCCATTAATATTTCACAAGTACTACTAGCTTTATCATCAATATATTCTAGTCCACCAAAGCTTTCGATGAAAGGATGATGATCTATTTTTATAATACTATCAGCTTTACTATAATCTTTATAATCAATTCTCTTTTTATCAGGTGTATCTAAAACTATTAAAAGAAAGTTTTCATAATCTTCTAATTTATCTAATTTACCCATATAAGAAAATTTAGAGGATCCATTGCCAACGGCATAGACATTTTTATTAGGAAAAGTTAATTTTATTGATTCTTTTAAAGCAAGCCCACTAGCTAAAGCATCTGGATCTACGCCTATATGTCTTGCAATTACAATTGTATTATATTTTTTTATCTCTTTATATATTTTTTTAAACATAACTTCATCCAATCTAATTAATTAATTTAAGGGTATCTAAAGCAATCATTAATTCTTCATCTGTTGGAACTGCGTATACTGGAATAGTAGAGTCATCACTACTAATCTTTTTAAACTCTCCCATTACTTTGTTAGCATCACTATCTAGTTTTACACCAAGACAGGCTAAATTTTCGCATACTTTCTTTCTAAATGGTTCACTATTTTCACCAAGTCCTGCTGTAAAGCAAATAACATCTGCTCCACCTAATAAAACATAATACTGTGCTATATAGTTTGTGACTGTTCTTGTATATTTTAAGAAAGCTCTTTTAGCTTTACTACCTTGTTCATCATCATTTTCCATAGCAGCAACTATATCTCTCATATCACTACTAATTTCACTAAGACCAAGTAATCCTGATTTTTTATTTAGTACATCAATTACTTCTTTAGCATTTAATCCTTCTTGTTCCATAATGTAAGTAATGATTGAGGGATCTACGTCTCCAGAACGAGTTCCCATCATAATACCAGCAATTGGAGTAAAGCCCATAGAAGTATCAACACATTTTCCATCTTTAATAGCAGTTATTGAACCACCATTACCAACATGGCAACTTATGATTTTTAAATCATCTCTTCCTAAATGCTCACTGATTGTTTTAGCAATGTATCTATGGCTAGTTCCATGAAAACCATATTTACGTACTCCGTGTTCTTTATACCAAGAATATGGTACAGGATAAAGATAAGCTTCTTCTTCCATAGTTTGATGAAAAGCTGTATCGAAGACACCTACCATTGGTACATTAGGTAATACTTCTTTAAAAGCTTGTATTCCTAAGACATTAGCAGGGTTATGAAGAGGAGCAAAGTCTTTAAAAGCGATTAGGTCATTGACTACCTCATCTGTTATTAGACATGACTCTTTATATTTATCTTTACCATGAACTAAACGATGTCCTACTCCATCAATTTCATCAAGTGATTTAATAATATTAAGCGTAACTAATTTATCTAGAAGAATTTTAACAGCATCTGTATGATTTGAAAGCTCTATTTCTTCTTTTATTTTTTCTCCATTATATTTAATAGTATAACTACTACCATCAATACCAATACGTTCAAATAATCCTGAAGCTATTACTTTTTTATCATCCATATTAAAAAGACTAAACTTTAAGGAACTACTTCCTGCATTAATTGATATTATTTTCATATTATTCCTTCTTTCTTTAAATCTATTAGTATTATACTATAGATTAAGATTTTTTCAAAGTATTAGGCAAGAAAGTTCATAAAGACGCAGTTATTAAATCTTTTTCTTTAGGATTTGATTCTGCTATTAAAAGAGTTAAGGCAGTTAAAGTATTATTATCAATTACAAGGCTATTATCTTTATAGAGCATATTATAGTAGTTTAGAAAGTAGATAAACATAGTTGCTGCTATACGTTTGTTACCGTCTATAAAGGCATGATTTTTAACTGTCAGATATAAGAAGTTAGCCGCTTTTTCTTCTGTAGTTTTATATAATTCTTTTCCATCAAAAGTTTGATAAACAGTATCTATAATAGCTTTAAAGCCATTATCTCTTTCTAAGGCAAATATATCACTATTTTCATTAAATTTAAGAGTATTTATTACATTCATACATTCTTCATAATCTATTTTCTCTGAACTCTTATTAGTTCCTTTTATTTTTAGAGTTTTATGGTCATAGTCATCTAACAAATCTAAAGCTTTAGTATACGATGTTATTACTTTTAATACACCTTTAGCATCCCTATCCTCTAGTCTATCATCTAATCTATTGGCAATATCTATTAGTTTAATAGTTTTTTCTAGAGCTTTTAGTCTTTTCTCATTAACAGTATAACCTTTAATTAGATAATCTTTTAGTATTTTATTTGCCCATTTTCTAAAGGCAACACCGTTTTTCGATTTGACACGATAGCCAACAGAAATAATTACATCAAGATTATAGAAAATAACAGGTTTATCTGAATTAGGAATGTGCAATTTTTGCACATTTGTCTCTTTGTCTAATTCACCTTCTTTAAAAATATTATTTATATGTCTTGTTATGACAGTCCTATCTTTATCAAATAATTCCGCCATTTGCATTTGATTTAACCAAACAGTCTCATCTTTCATATTTACTTCTAATTTTACATTTTGATTTTCAAAAATAACAATTTCATTTTTCATTTATTAATCATCCTCTATTTCATTTGCTTTATTTATTAAAATGTTTTTTATATCTACATCATCTATTAAATTAATTGAAAATGTTTTATAACCTATTCTATTTATACTGGCTCCACAGTGATAGACTATCTCATCATCTAAAATAAAGTACCTATCATGAAAGGTATTATTAAACATGACTGTTAAGTTGTTATATTGTTTATTATATTTTTCAATATCTTGTGAGGTTAGTAGATTATTAGGTTTAGTTATAATTGCTACTTCTATCTTCAATCTTTTTATAATATCTAGTATTGTATTATCTGCGTAAGCATCTATTATTACAAGACTCTTATTAGCATTTTTACATATCTCTTGTATTTTAGAATAAGCATCATAAATCTGACCATTAAAATATATTTCATTAACTTTCTTCTTTTCTTCTATTTTTTGAAATGAATCTTGTAACAATTTAATTTTATATTCATGTTCTAATAACATATTACTTATGTAGTTTTGGTCAAATAAATTAGAAGAGATATATTTTCTCATAGTTACAAATGCATCCATTATCTGTATACTAACTTTAATTGCAACTTTAGTCTTTAGTACTGTAGCAAGCATGGCAACTCCTTGTTCTGTAAAAACAGTATGACCTTTTCTTGAACCACCTTTTGAAGTCGCAAATTGCGACTTCAAAAAATTATACTCTTCTTCAGTAATTCTAAAACAAAATCTTTCTGGAAATCTCTCTATATTTCTCTTTATTGCTTCATTTATTCTTTTTGTTTCTGTTTCATAAAGCCTTGCCAAGTCGCTATCTAACATTACTTGTTTTCCTCTTATTTCATAGATCATGTCTTCTATTTTAATATTTTCTTTTACAGTAAGCTCATTCATATTTTAATCCTCCATAAGTATGTTTTTAAATAACTAGTTATTGCTTATTACTTTATCGTACTTATGTTTGTGCGTCAAGTTTAAAATGTTAAAAATATGTTACGAGTTTTCGTAAACTTAATGATACTATTATTACATAAAGATTATCATGAAAATTCGTAACAAAAAAATAACTTACTATGTAAGCAAGTTACTTTATTATTTAGATAAATTATAAGTATCTTTAGCAATTACTAATTCTTCATCTGTCGCTAATACATAACTTGCAATAGATGACTTCTTAGTAGTAATTAAGCCTTCTTTATCTTTTCTAACAATAGTTTCATCATTTATCTTTTCATCTATTTCTACACCAAGTGGTTTTAATTTATTAAGTACTTCTTTTCTTATAATAGGATCATTCTCTCCACCACCGGCAGTGAAACAAATAGCATCTACTTTACCTAGTTTAATATAGTATTTAGCAATGTATTCGGCAATACGTTCAGTATACATATCAATAGCAAGAACTACTTTGCTTTCTTTAGCTATATATGCTCTATCAATATCTCTTAAATCACTCATACCAGCGATTCCTTCAAGGCCACTTTTCTTGTTTAAAACATTATCTATTTCATCATAAGTAAGGCCTGTTTTTTTCATAATATACCCAATAATGCTGTAGTCTATATCTCCAGAACGAGTTCCCATCATAATACCGGCGTTTGGAGTAAATCCCATAGATGTATCTATACATTTTCCAACTTTAACTGCAGATATACTAGCACCATTACCAATATGGCAAATAATTAGATTACCATCAAAGCCTAGAATATCTTTCATTCTATTAGTTATATATTGATGAGATAACCCATGGAAACCATATTTTCTAACATCGTATTTAACATACCATTCATAAGGTACAGGATATAGAAAAGCTTTCTCTTCAATCGTTTGATGAAAGGCTGTATCAAAACATGCAACCATAGTAGCATTAGGTATAGCTTTCTTAAAGGCTCTTATACCAATTAAAGCAGCAGGATTGTGTAGGGGTGCTAAATCTTTTATTTTTTCTATTTCTTCTATTACTCTGTCGGTAATAACAACTGAATGAGAATATAAAACACCGCCATGAACAACACGATGTCCAACAGCTTTAATATCATCTAGTTTTTTTACAATACCTTTATCCACAAGTTCTGTTAATAAAGTATTAACAGCATCTTCATGAGTATTAATTTCTTCTTTCTTATAGATTTTTTCATCATTAACTCTAATAGTATAGTCACTATCTTTAGAGCCAATCCTTTCAAAACTTCCCTTTGTAACAACTTTTTCACTTGGCATATCATAAAGTCTAAACTTTAAAGTACTGCTGCCAGAATTAACAGCTAATAATAACATTTTTATCTCTCCTTTTGCTTATTATATAATAATATTTAAAAAAGGACAAATATTTTGTTCTACATATATCTTATATTTATTAACTAGCTAAAATATATGGGTTACTACTACTTCCATCACCTTCTACTATTTGAACATTAGCTTTTAGATAAATTGTTGGATATACTTTAGATGCATTAGCTGTAAGAATGCCATAAAATTTATAATATGAACTACCATAAACAAGGACAACGTAAGATTCATTTATAAAGTGGGAAATAGTCCATTGATAATCATTACTTCTGTATAACCAGTTATTGTTTACACAATCATCATTCCAACCATATAATGTATTATTTAAACAAGTATTTCTATTTGTTATAGAGCCGCCACTTGTTGCATATCCTATATCACTAGGATATGCTAATCCTACTTTTCCTACAAAATTTGTCTCTCTTCCACTACCACTATATACTGAGATGCCCCTTTCATCTTCGTATAGTGTAGATACAGTTGTGCCACTATAAGTGCTTCCTCCTAAATACCATAGGCTGTCGCCTATCATATTTCTTGCTTCTTCTTTTAGGCCTGTTTCACTAAAGTTACAAGATACAGTAGCATTGTTTGAGCCCGAATAACATGTTCCACTACCACTGTTCCAGTATAAACTTCCTCCTACAGATTCACTTTCATGACCTGGATTTAATAAATAATTTATTCTTGCATCTGTCCAGTCATTACTTCCATTGTTATTTGTTGACGAACCTGTTCCACTTGGTTTATTATCCCAAGAATAATTTCCTATTGATTCATCTCTTATAAGCTTTAGTCTTTGTTCTTTATTACCTGCTCCATCATCTACTGTGAATACTCCTATTATTCTCCATGTTTCATTATTAAACGTTACATAGTTATTAGGATCTGCTCCTATATACCTATAATCTGTTAAGGCCTCAGTTTGTTCTGTAGCAGGATGAGAGAATGTCCACATCTCTTTCTTTTGCTCATCTGTTGCACTATTATAATCTAAATCCTCCGCATTTGCCTTTGCTAGTAAAGTGTCAGATGCAGTTACTATTTCATTAGTACCATTAACAACTATCTTACCATGATAGTGTTTATTTAAAACATCATTCCCAACACCTTCTCTTATCCAAACATATAAAGTATATGTTACACTGCCTCCTGCTTCTAATGTACCTGTTGCAATTCTATAATTAGAACTGGCTATACTTGATAAATTTATTGGGTTCCCTGTATCTAACTTATATCTTATATAATCCTTATTTAATTGATTATTTGCACAATTATCGTGTGTTATCATATCTTGGTCGTCTTGAATAAACACTTCATAATCAGCGGTCAATGTACCTGTATTTGTTATTGTAAATGTATATGGTGTTAACGTTACTCCTTCTTCATCACTCATAGGGTATTGACCTGTTAAGTTTATTGTATTACTACTATCTGCTCCAAAATCTATATTTAGCGTTCCTACTTTTATTACATTGTATTCTGCTGACCTTGATATTGATGTAAATACGGCATAAGCGCTTCCTAAAGATATTACTGTTACTCCTATTATTGATAGCAATGTTACAAATAATTGTCTTTTAGCCATCTTTGTTAAGGCTACTTCTTTATAATTATAATTTTCTAATTTTTTTTTGGTTATTTTCTTTCTATTATTAAATTTCTTCATTATAATCAACACCCTATCTTTATCTCTAGTATAACAAATTATATAAAAGTAATCTAGTGTTTTTTACAAAATTAAAAGATAGGCTTTTAGAGCCTATCGCTTAAGTTATTTTACTTATTTATTAGTATAACTTCCGCTAACTTGATTTAATCCGTTTTGTACTAAACGTCTAGTGATTTCACCACCA
>CALVKV010000011.1 GCA_944333305.1 uncultured Bacilli bacterium | reverse complement strand
GTAATTTTATCAAAGATTTTTAAATCTAGCAACTATTTATTTAATTCTTTTAATAATTCAATAGTTTTTCTCATCTCTTGGTCGTACTGTACCATCTCAATACCACCAAACTCATTTAAGAAAGCATCAAGTTCCATTTGGTATCTTTCAGCAAGACGTTTAGCTTCTTCCATAGCTTCACTCTCTGTTACTTCAATCTTTTCTATATTCATGATTTCTTCAAGCATTAAACGATATAAAACATTTTGATATGCTTCTTTTTCTAGTTGATCTTTTAAATCCTTTTCAGTAGATTTTGTAACTTGATAATATAAATCTAAACTAATTCCTTGCATAGCCATTTGTTGTTCTGTTCTTCTAAATAGCCTTTCAACTTCTTCATTAACCATTTCTTCTGGAATATCAACTTCAACATTTTTAGATACAGCTTCTAATAATCTATCAATGTAGTTATTTTCTTCTTCCATATCTTTATTAGCTTTAATATTAGCTTCTACTTCTTTTCTTAAGCTTTCTTCATCATTAACGCCTTCAATACCAAGATCAAAGAAGAAATCTTCATCAAGTTCTCTTTTTTCTTTAGTCTTAATTTCATGTACTTTAACTTTGAATGTTACTTCTTGTCCCTTTAGAGACTCTTCCATATAATCATCTGGGAATGTTACTTTAATATCTTTCTCATCTCCAGACTTCATACCAATTAATTGTTCTTCAAAGCCTGGAATAAAAGTACCACTTCCTATTTCAAGAGAGTAATTCTCTCCAGCTCCACCTTCAAAAGGCTCTCCATCTTTAAAGCCTTCAAAGTCAATGATAGCAACGTCACCATTTTCTACTTTACCATTTTCATCTTTAGTAACTAATTCTTCGAATCTCTCAAGTAAATGACCAATTTCATGATCTATTTCTTCTTTTGTTACTTTAACTTCATTAGGTTTAATACCTAAGTCTCTATATTTACTAATTTTAACTTCTGGTTTAGTAATAATTTTAAAAGTAAAAGTAACGCTTTTTTCATCAAGACTCTTTAAATTAGGCTCAGGTTGTACTACTGGTACTAAGTTATTTTCTTCCAATGCTTTAGTATATGCATCTTGTAATACTATGTCTGCTGCGTCTATTAAATAGTCTTGCCCAAATTTCTTGTCATAAATATTTTTTGGACATTTTCCTTTTCTAAAGCCATCAACACTCACTTTCTTTACTTTTTCTTTGAAAGCTTTATCAATAGCGTCAGTCCATTCTTTTCCTTCAACTTTTATTTCAATATTATGATAATTTTTCTTATTTGTTTCTTTTTTAGTTTCTTTTTTTTCCATAAATCTTCCTCCAATACGCTTATTATATATTATCTAATTTAGTTTTTCAAGGCTTATTTTATAAACATAGCATCTCCAAAAGAGAAGAATCTATATTTTTCTTTAACTGCTATATTATAGGCATCTAAGATATTATCTTTCCCTGCTATTGCTGATACTAACATAATTAAAGTTGATTTAGGTAAATGGAAATTAGTTATAAGTCCGTCTATACTCTTAACATCTTTTCCGGGATAGATAAAAATATCGGTAAAACCGGAATCTTCTCTAAACTCTCCAAACTTACCATAAACTGTCTCTAATGTCCTAGTTGATGTTGTCCCTACTGCTATTATTCTCTTACCATTTTCCCTTGTTTTATTAAGAATATCTGCACCGCTCTTACTTAATGAATAAAATTCACTATGCATTTTATGTTTAGTAACATCTTCTACTTTGACAGGTCTAAAGGTACCTAGTCCTACATGCAGAGTTAAATAAACAATGTTTATACCTTTTTCTTTTATTTTAGTAAGTAATTCTTCTGTGAAATGAAGTCCTGCTGTAGGAGCAGCAGCACTACCTACTTCTTTGGCATAGACAGTTTGATATCTGTCTTTATCTTCTAGTTTTTCATGAATATATGGAGGTAGAGGCATCGTGCCAAGTTTATCTAATAATTCATAGAATATTCCTTTATAACTTGCCTCAAAAACTCTAATACCTTCATCTTTAACTTCAGTACAAATTAGCTTTAATAAACCGTCCCCAAATGATACGACATCTCCTACATGGATACGTCTAGCTGGTTTAACTAAGGTTTCCCAAATATCATTTTCTTTATTTTTTAAAAGAAGAACTTCTATAACAGCTTTAGTACTCATCTTTTCACCAATTAATCTAGCAGGTAAGACTTTAGTATCATTTAATACTAAAGTATCACCGGGATTTAAGTAATCTATAATATCATAGAAATGCTTATGAACTAGCTCTCCTGTTTTTTTATCAAGTACCATTAATCTTGAAGCATCTCTTTGTTTTATTGGTGTTTGAGCAATTAATTCTTCTGGTAAATTATAATCAAATTCTTCTAATTTCATAACACATCTCCTTGTCAAAACTAGCATTTTCTATAAAGCCAATTTTTTCTCTTATCTCTTGTTTAGATTTAGTTTCTAAATCCTGCAATAATTCATAGTCTTTATTTTGGTAATAATCTAAATAGCTACTTCTTTCATAGGGATTATCTATTCTTTTGCATAATAAATTAATAGTTTTAGAAGATGGATTAATTGTAATAAAAGTGTCTAATTCATCTTGACTATAATCACTTAAATAAAAGCCAAGGAATGCTAAACTTTCAAGTGAATAACCAGTTGATATTCTAGATATTCTTAAAAAAGAAATCAATCCTAGTAACGAACTGGCTTCAATGTGTTTAGGAGTCTTTCTTTTTTTATAAAGTTCATCTACTGCTATTATCTTTTTCTTTTTGCTAGTATCAAAACTTTCACTACTATTTAGATTATCCAATTGAAATGGTAAGATAGATTCATTATAATTGCTAGTTAAAATTTCTTCTTTTATTCTATTAACTAACTCTTCATACATCTAAATCCACTCCAAATAGACCACCTTGATAATTTATATTAAGTTCTTTATATGCTTTTTCTGTTACCATTCTCCCACGACTAGTTCTTTTTAAGTATCCCTCTTGTAATAAGTATGGTTCTATTACATCTTCTATTGTAGATGTTTCTTCTCCGATTGATGATGCTAGAGCGTCAATTCCTACAGGTCCCCCATTAAATCTTTCAATAATTGCTCTTAATAATTGATGGTCAGTCTCATCAAGACCACTCTTACCAACTTTTAATCTTTCTAAGGCTTTATTCATCACATCTAAGTCTATAGATTCTTTTTTATCTACTAAAGCAAAATCTCTTACTCTTTTAAAGAGACGATTAGCAATTCTTGGAGTCCCTCTACTTCTTTTTGCAAGTTCAATGGCAGCATCTTCATTTATTGGCATCTCTAATACTCTACTTGTTCTTTTAATAATTTCAGTTAACTCTTCTGTTGTATAGAATTTTAATTTAGAGATAATACCGAAACGGTCTCTAAGTGGTGCTGATAAATCTCCTGCTCTTGTCGTTGCCCCAACAAGGGTAAATGGAGGCAAGTCTATCTTAATACTACGAGAACTCCCCTCTCCACCAATAATAATATCTAAAGTAAAATCTTCCATCGCTGGATATAATATCTCTTCTATGAATCTTGGCATTCTATGAATTTCATCTATAAATAAAACATCACCAGGTTCAAGAGTTGAAAGTATCGCTGCTAAATCTCCACTTTTTTCAATTGATGGTCCACTAGCTGTTTTAATATTAACACCAAGTTCTCTTGCAATAATAAAGGCAAGAGTAGTTTTACCTAGTCCTGGAGGGCCATATAAAAGCACATGATCTAATACTTCTCCTCTAATCTTACTAGCTTCTATAAATACTCTAATATTCTCTTTTACTTCACTCTGTCCAATATATTCATCTAAGACTTCTGGTCTTATAGTATTATCTACTATACCATCATCAACTAATTCTTCACTCGTTACAATTCTTTCCATTTAAACACCTACTTTAATAATAATTTTAAGGCTTCTTTTATCTGTTCTTCTATACTTAAAGAATTATCTACTTTTAATATTATACTCTTAATCTCTTTGTCTTTATATCCAAGTCCAAGTAGTGCTTCTCTTAATTCTTCACTTGTATCTTTAACAATTTCTTCTCCGCTACTTAAGTCATCAAGTTTACCTTTTAAGTCAAGTATCATTTGTTTAGCAAGTTTTTCTCCTATCTTAGGGAATTTCTTTAGATAAAGAATGTTTTCTCTATTAATGGCATCACTAATACCAGAAATTGATCCTGTAGCGATAATAGGTAAAGCCATTTTAGGGCCTAATCCTTTAACACCAATTAGTTTTAAAAATAGTTCTTTTTCTTCTTTAATTTTAAAACCAAAGAGACTATGTTCATCTTCTTTTATTTGTTGATATAAATAGACTTTATAGTCATTTCCTTCTTCGAAAGCGAAAGGATTAGGTGTATTAATAAGATAGCCTATACCATTGTTTTCTAATACTATAGCATTAGACATGACTTCTGTTACTTTACCAATAATATAACTATACACTTTTTTTCCTCCTATCTTTAATAATCAATACTATAGTTAATATAACATTAAGAGGAACAAAAATATTAAAAGAATTCATAATAAGAAGATCTACTATAGTAAATATTTCTATCAAACATATAACATATAATAATGTATTTTTCTTTTCTTTAGCTTTAATCTTATAATTAAAAAATATAAGAATTATAAATAGAACTGTTATTATCATCTTAATAATATTAAATATATTTATAAACTCATCAGTATATTCATAATCTACGATAAAAGCATTTAATCTTATATTACCTGTCTGAATTAGGAATAAAATTGTAGAAAACAAATTTAATATTATATTAGCGATATATACTGTTAATTTCATTTTACTCCTCTTTCATATTATGATGAACATCCTGTACATCATCTATATCTTCTAAAGCCTCTATTAGATTATATACTTTTTCTTTAGTTTCATCATCAAGTTCTACTTCATTGTTTGGAACAAATGTAACTTCGCTAGTAAGAAATTCTGCAACTCCTATGTTAGATAGGGCATCTTTTACAGCAATAAACTTATCACTAGGTGTTGTAATTAGATAAGTATCACCATTATTTTCCATATCTAAGGCTCCTGCATCTAGTGCAGTTAACATTACTTCATCTTCATCATAATCACTAGGAATAACAATAATTCCTTTACGTTCAAAGATATAACTAACAGAACCATCTGTACCTAAGTTACCTCCGCGTTTAGAGAATGTACTACGTACAGATGAGGCAGTTCTATTACGATTATCAGTAAGACAATCTACCATGATAGCAACACCACCTGGGCCATAGCCTTCATAACGAATATTTTCGTAGTTTTCTCCTTCACTTGCTCCTTTAGCTTTATCAATCGCTTTCTGGATGTTATCTTTAGGCATATTAGCAGCTTTAGCTTTTTCTACTACTAATCTTAAAGATGCATTACTGTCAGGATCTGGAGTACCACTTTTAGCAGCGACATATAATTCTTTAGCAAGCTTTTGAAAAACTTTACCACGTGCTGCATCTATTAATCCTTTCTTTCTATGAATAGTAGCCCATTTTGAATGTCCACTCATCTTTATCATCCCTTTCTTTCTTCAATATAATAACATAAATATGATATTTATTCTAGCTTTATATAAAAAATAATGTTATGATGACTTAAAGGTGAATTTATGGAAAGATATATAAAAAATGGTAAGAATAAAATAAAATTTAAAACTGTGACTAGGTTTAAGGACAGAATTAAAGGATATAGATTTTATCTTTATCCTATTAAAGAAGGGCTATGTTATCCTAAAAAGAAAATGATTAATACTTATTTTGTTTGTCAAAAACTTGACATCGTAGTTACTGATAAAGAAAATAATATTTTAGCGATATATCCTAGTATTAAAACAGAAAAATTTGTAAGACCAAGACTTAAATCTTATTATATTTATTTGCTCCCCGAAGGTAGTTCTAAAGGATTAGAAAGTTATGATAAATTAAGAATAATGACAAAAGAAAAATGAGTAAAAGCTCATTTTTATTATTCCATTATCCTAAAATGATTTCCTGAGTCTAAATAAAGTATTCCTTTTCTGCCATCTAATTGAGGTAAAACATCATTATAATAATTTAATCTTTCAAATTTAGTAATAG
Source organism: uncultured Bacilli bacterium (assembly GCA_944333305.1). The sequence goes on along the minus strand of CALVKV010000011.1, from coordinate 13,135 downwards.
TTACATAAACACTATTGCCATCATCCATATATAATAAGAATCTATCTTCGTCATAATCATTTGGTTCATATTTTATTTCACTTATTTTTTCTCTAATATTTAAATCTATTCTTTTATAATATTTAATAAAACTATTTAGTTTGTTATTTGGTATTTCATTAATTAATCTTGGTATAGTGTATGGAGTTTCACTATCAAAAGTTATTTCATCTTTGTTTTCTAATACATATTTACCATTATCTTCTCTTTTATATAATATTTCATATTCGTCTACATTTATTTCAATGATATGATAAAAACTCCTATCAATTTCTACATCTTTAACAAGGGGATTTTCTTTGATGCCATTTTCTATAGAACTGTTTAAAGTTTTATAGAAGCTTGGATAGTCTGTTAGATTTGCTAATTCTATTATTTCATCATCACTTAAAACATTATTCCCTGTTATTATAATATTTTTGACTTTAGTATCAAGGACAAAAAGGCATACAAAAACTATTATAGCGATTACTATAATAAAAATTAAGAATGGTAATAGTCTTAATTTTTTCTTCTTGATTACTTTAGTCATATATCACTACTCCCAATTTACAAATTCTTGTTCTACTTTCAAATCTATACCATAGTGTTCTTTAACTGCTTCTTTTACAAACAGAATTAAATCGTGAATATCTTTAGCACTAGCGTTGTTTTTATTAATTATAAAATTAGCATGGACTTTACTAACTTCAGCTCCACCTTTAGTTAATCCTTTTAGACCTATATCTTCTATTAATTTTCCGGCAGGGTCAGCATTGCTCGGATTTCTAAAAACACTACCAGCACTTGGATAGTTTAGTGGCTGAGATTTAAGTCGTCTTTCTCTTCTATCTTTTACTACTTCCTCTAAAACATTCTTGTTCCCTTTTTCTAACCTTATTATAGCTTCTAAGCAAATATAATTAGGATGTTTCTGTAAGAAACTGCTTCTGTAGTGAAAATCCATCTCTTCATTAGTAAGAGTTATTATTCGAAGATCATCAGTTAATACTTTAACTGCTCTAGTAACATACCCCATATCACTTTTATAGGCGCCGGCGTTCATATAAATGGCTCCACCAATAGTACCAGGTATACCACTAGCGAATTCAAGACCTGCTAAGCCTCTTTTTATTGATTCTTTAGCAACTTTCATTAAAGAGGCTCCAGCACCACAAGTTACCTTATTACCAAAGAATTCTATTTTATTAAATTCATCTAGTTTAATTAAAATTCCATCATAAGTTTTATCACTAAATAAAAGATTACTGCCATTACCTAAAATTTTATATTTTATTTTATATTTTTTTATTAGCTTACATAATAAAACTAGTTTTTCATTATTTTTAGGATAAATAATAGCTTTTACTAAACCACCTACTTTATAAGTAGTATATTTACTTATAAAAACATCTTTTGATATTTTCCCTATATCATTAGATTCTACTTCTTTTAAAAATTCATTCATTTTATTCATCCCTTACTAATTTTATTATTTCTTCATAAATGCGAGTAGAACTGTTATCTACTTTCCTTTTTAGAAGCGCTTTGCTCATGCTTGCTAATTTATCTTTGTCTTTAAAAGTTTTATCTAATAGATTTACTAAACTCTCTTTATTGAATTCTTCCTCGGTTAAGATAATGCAAGCGCCATCATTCTCTAATGATTTAGCATTAATATATTGATGGTTATTAGTAACATAAGGACTTGGAACCATAATGGCAGGAAGCCCAATACTTGTAATTTCGGCAATAGTAGATGCTCCACTTCTAGTAACAATTAAATCAGCATCTTTCATATAACCTATTAAATTATCTAAGAAAGGCACTATTTTTACATTCTCACTTACCTTTATATCTTTATATTCATCATAATAGTTTTTGCCCGTAATAAGTAAGATTTGATAGTTTTTATTCTTAAATAGAGGTAAAACTTCCTTTAATTTCTTAGTCATAGTTAAAGAGCCAAGAGACCCCATTACTATTATAGCAAGAGGAAGATTTTTTTTAAAACCTAAGTTTGTCTTACTAAGTTTTTTGATATCTTTTACTTGTTCACTACGGGGGTTGCCTGTATATACTGTTTTATCAGCTGGAAAATCTTTAATACTTTCTTTAAATGATACTAAGACTTTATCTACATATCTTGATAAAAATTTATTGGATACTCCTGGGATAGAGTTTTGTTCATGAATAATAGTCTTTATTTTTAATTTGCTAGCCGCATATATAACAGGTGCACTAATGTACCCACCAAAACCTATAACAATATCTGGTCTAAATTTAACTAGCTCATTTTTTGCTTTTTTACATGCCTTAAAATATGTTTTCATAACATCAATATTCTTAAAGATATGCTTTCTATTTAAGCCTTTCATTTCAATACCAACATAAGGTATTCCTGCGTTAGGAATAATGTCCTTTTCCATTCTATCAGTGGTACCTATGTATAAAATTTCTACATCTTTATCTTTTTCTTTTAATTTATCAATCAAAGCCAAAGCTGGGAATATATGTCCACCTGTACCACCTGCTGTAATAACTACTTTCATTTTAGTCATCCTTCCTATTATAAGATATGCATCTTTCTTATTTATTATATTTAAAGATTAAGTTTTCAAACTCATTTTTTATTTCATCTAATCTTTCTTCTGTTGTGGCTTCAAACCTTGCTGTTAAATTAGGTCCCGTATTACTTGCTCTTATACTAGCCCAGCCATTAGCAAAAGTTACTCTAACTCCATCGATATTATTATAAGTATAGTTTTTTTCTTTACAATAGTCTTCAATTTTCTTTACTACATCAAATTTAATTTCATCTTTAGTTTTATATTTAGTCTCAGGAGTTGAATAATATCTATTAATACCAGCAAGTAAATCTTCTACTGTTTTATTAGTATTAGATAGTATTTCAAGAAGTCTAAGACCAGCATATATTCCACTATCAAAGCCTAAAAACTTGTCTCTAAAATAAACATGTCCTGATAATTCTCCACCGAAAGCTAAATCTAGTTCCTCTACTTTTGCTCTTGTATATGAATTACCTGTTCTATAACAGTATGGGGTTCCTCCTAATTTAATTATTTCATCTTCTAATGATTTGCTACATTTAACATCATATAGAAATGTCTTATTACTGACTTTATCAATAATATTTCTAATAATGATAATCATATAATAGTCAATAGGAATAAAATTACCTAAGTTAGAAATAACTCCTACTCTATCACCATCACCATCAAAAGCAAGACCAACATCTGCGGATGTTTCTTTTACACATTTTTTTAATTCTTCTAAATTACTTTCAATAGATGGATCGGGATGATGATTAGGAAAACTGCCATCACTTTCACCATTAATAATTGTATAATCTACATTTACTCTTTTAAAAATATCATTTAAAAAAGGAGAAGTTGTCCCATTACCAGGATCAAGAACTACTTTAATTTTTCTTTTACCAAAAGTTAAATTATTTGTTAGAGCATTATAATAATCTTCTTTAACATTCTTTTTAGTAATAGAACCTTTACCATTATGAAAATTACCTTTAACGATGTAATCATAAAAGTCTTCTATTTCTTTTCCTTTAGCATTTTGATAGTTAGAAAAAGCAAATTTAAAACCATTTTCATCTTTAGGATTATGACTTGCTGTTATCATAACTCCACTATCTATTTTTAAATCTTGGCAAGCAAAATAATACATTGGTGTTGTACATAGACCAAGATCAACTACATTAATTCCTGTTTCAATTAAACCTTGGATTAAAGCTTGATGTAAATCAGGAGAAGATAATCTGTTGTCATGTCCTACAACGCAAGTATTTTTTCCTAAATCATATAATTTACTTCCAAAGCCAAGTCCTATAGTATAAGCTGTATCTATATCAATATCTTTGTCAAAGACTCCTCTAATATCATATCCTCTAAATATATATTTATTTATTTCTTCTTTTATTTGCATAATATTTCCTTTCTTTTATTCATTATAACATTTTTTATAAAACGTATATTAGTCTTTATCTTACTTCTACATAAATTGACAATCATTTTTGTTTTTTTATAAATGTCTTTATACTATATCTTTTAAGTTTACTAAGTGGACTGTTATAGTCACTAGTTTTAATTTGTGGGAAAGCATTTAACATATGTCTAACAAAGAAATTAGTCTTAATATCACGTTTTTTAGTAAGCTCTTCTCTAATTATTTTTGTAAGTTCAGCAGTCACATCGCGGCTTTTAAATTTTATTGAAGATACTTTTACTTGGTATAGAGTTGTAATAGTTATCATTACATCTATTAAAAATAAAGCTAATAAAATAATAGCGATAATTCTAAAAAGAAATAATGGCATTATGTCTATTATAAAATTTGTAATTGGATTGATTATATAAGCGAAAGCTATACCACCTATCCCAAAAAGAAGTGAATTAAATAAGCAGACTCTACCTTCTAGATTAAACTTATGGTCACTATAATCCCACCATCTAGCTTTAAATATTTTCTCTAAAACATAGCTTGTTATATATTCTACAGTAGTACAGATAAAGGCGCTCATGACAAAAACTATAAGCAAATCACTTTTATATCTTAGTATAATAGAGCCCATTAATATACAAGAAAAACCAAAGATAGGTAAATATGGCCCTAAAAAGAAGCCTCTATTTAATGTTAATTTTTTATTTCTCATTGAACAACTAGTTACTTCAACCAAATAACCAAAGAAAGAATAAATTATAAATTGTAAAAATAAGTTAAAAAATTTATCTATCATTAGACTTCACCTAACCTATTATCATTGCTAGCAAGGCAATTAGAACACCACAGCCTAACCCTATAATAGTAATCTTTTTATTGGAAGTTTTCTTAACTTTAGGATATAACTCAAAGACAATAATATATAAAAGCATACCTATAGTAAGAGCAAGTAGAGATCCTATTACTATATCACTTACAGTATTAATATTTAATAAGTAAAGTAATAATCCTCCTATAAAACTAGAAATAAATAAAGAAATTATGCAAAAGAGATATTTACCTAGTTTTTCACCATTATTTAAAGTCGTAGTAATAATTATTCCTAAAGGGATATTATGAAGTCCTACTCCTAAAGCCATCATTATACCTAAGTTAATATCGTTAGTAGCAGTTAAATAAATTGCCATACCTTCTACAAAGTTATGAATAATTAAGGCAATAGTTGCAAGCACTCCAATATGAACAATATTTTTATGTTCTTCTTTCTTAGTCATTTTACTATCATCATGTTCAGGAATAAAATCATCTATTATTTTAAAAATTAATAGTCCAAGGCAAGTAAAGAGAATAAATAGATAAATATGTTTAATGCCTAAATGTTCTATAGTATGACCTAGTAGGTCTGTTAATATTAACATTGTGAGAATTGAAAGAGCAAAGGCAAAAATAAAGTCTAAAACTTTTTGTTGTTTTTTTAAGAAAAAAGCTATTATTACTCCTATAACTATAAAAAATCCTAAAAGAAAAGTTATAAATAAAGCAAGAGTATTATGCATAAAATCACTCCTCATCTAAATCATAAAGATATTTAATTCATCTTCCGTTGGGAAATCTTTTAATAAGTTATTAGGAAGTTCATTAAATATTTTATATTCACTAACTCCTAGTGGTTTATTAATATATTTTAAGGTATAATCTACTATTTTATTGCTCTTACTAGAACATAAAATAATACCTATAGATGGATTATCATTATTATCTTTTACTTGTTCATCTAAAGCAGTCAAATAAAATCCCATTTTGCTACCAAATTCAGGTTTGAACTTTCCTACTTTAAGTTCAATGGCAATATAACATTTTAATTTAATATGATAGAATAACAAATCAATATAAAAATCTTCATCGTCTACAGTAATTTTATATTGATTACCAACAAAAGAAAAACCACTACCTAATTCTAATAAAACATTTTTTAAACGTTCTAACATTTTATTTTCTAATTCTCTTTCCTTATAATCTTCAGTTAATTCTATTAAATCAAAAACATAAGGCTCTTTCATAATGTTATTAGCAAGATCACTATTTTCTTTTAAAGTAATCTTGAAATTATTGTGCTTTTTATTTTCTACCTGTCTTTTATATAAATCAGCATCTATCTGATAGATTAAAATATTATTTGACCAACCTTCTTCTAAACACTTTTCCATATACCATTTACGAATGTTTTTATCTTTTACTTTTTGGAATAAAGTAATATTATGCTTCCAAGGTAATTGTGCAACCAGTTGCACAAATTCAGTTTCATCTTTATATTCATTATAAAATGTTTTCATATACTTTAAATTACGAATAGAAAATCCTTTTAAAGTAGGAAATGTATTTTTAAGTTCGAAAGCAACAGTATCAATAAATTTATTACCCCACTTACTATTTTCTTCTAGAGTTTTCCCTATTCTATAATAAAGATTAACTAAATTAGTATTAGCATTTACCATAATTTCTAATTGTGTATCTTTAACATCTTTTTTAATACCATCACATATTTCTTTAAATGATTTATCTAGCATGATTCACTTCCCCCTTAAAATATTACTGTTAAAATAACAATAATTGCTAAAATAATACGGTAAATCATAAATAATTTAAAATCATGCTTTTTAAGATATTGTAATAAAAACTTAATACAAATCAAACCGACGATAAAAGATACAAATATACCAATAATAAAGATTGTCGCATTCTCAAGTATTAAAGAGATAGCACCATCATCTAATAGTTGAAGAACACAGGCTCCAAGGACAACAGGTGCTGATAGGTAAAATGAAAATTTTGCAGCACTTTCTCTATCTACTTTTAAGCATCTTGCACTAGCGATAGTTGTACCACTACGAGAAAATCCTGGTATTAAGGCAAATACTTGAGAACAACCTATAATAATAGCATCTTTAAATGATATTTCTTTAGTATTTTTCTCTTCCTTACATTTTTTATCAACTAGATAGATGATAACACCCATTACTATTAGGGCAGTTGCAATTAAAAGATAATTAGTTCTAATAGCATTTTCAATAGTACTTTCAAATAAAACTCCAACTATAGCAGCAGGAATAGTTGCAACTACTATTTGCCAGAATAGTTTACCATCCTTATCTTTAACACCTTTAGTAACACCTTTTATAACCATATTAAGAAAGTCTTTAAAGAAGAATACCGCAACGGCAAGTAATGTACCTAAATGGAGAGCTAAATCAAAGCATAATGCTACTTTAGTAGACATATCAGCTCCTATTCCAAAAAGATCCCTAAAAATAATTAAATGGGCACTACTTGAAATTGGTAAGAACTCCGCAATTCCCTGAATAATTCCTAAAATAATTGTATTAATAATATCTGTCATAATAACCTCTTTTCTATTCAATAATTATATCATTAAAAAGGAATAATTAAAAGGACTATAAAACCAATTAGACATATCTAAACATTATTAATTTATATAAAAGTGAGCGACTAGTTTTTTTATTTTCCCATCTTCTATTTCTGCTTTATAGCCAGTACTATTACGATACATTGGTGAATAAACATCATCATTGCCTATTATTGTAATCTCGCTCTTTTTATTTTCTAAATCTTCTCCAAAAAGTTTTTTCATAAAATTATCAGCTTTATTGGCAAATTTAACACTAGAAGAATTATATTTCTTTTTAGGTTTAGGGTTTAAAATAGCATTTATTAATTCATCTCTCACTTCCTTAGCACTAACTATTCCTCTTACTTCTGTTTCAAAAACTTCTTGGTATAACTTTTTAGCACATAAAATATTTAAGCAGGGATCAAAAGTATATTCCATATCTCTATATTGAAAATTAATCCATGAATGATAATATATTTTAATTAATAGTTCATCGTCTTCGAATAGTAAATTACCTCTTTCTATATAATCATTATCGTTTAGAAAGACTATAGTGCTCTCAGTAGTTTGCCAACACCATCCTATTAAGACATGCTTTTTCATTAATTCTAAAACTGAACCTTCATTTTTAACAACTTTAATAGTTAAATTTTCTAGTCTTTCTTTTAGATACTTATATACTTCGATACTTGCTCTATTATCTTTTAATATTTTAAATCTCTCATCTTCAGTCATACTATTCTCTCCAGTTGTCTTATATAATAACATAATTTAAGTAAAAGAAAAAGCATAGCTTAAACTATACTATTTCTCAAAACTTGCCATTATTACAGGTACAACATTTTTCTTACGAGAAACACAATCTTGTAAGTATTCTCCTTCTTCCATTTCTTTATCATAAGCATTATCCATTATATCTTTAGCTTTCCTATTAAATAGAACATACGAACCATTCTTAATGATATCAGTTATATATAAAGCGATTAGAGAATAATTATTACCTTCTGCTTCTCTATCTAAGGTATCAAGATAAGCATCCATATCTTTTTTAATATCATCAAAGTTGGTAGTAAAGAATTGGCCTATACCTAAAGTCTTATCATCTACTGTATATAGTTTAAAGTCATTATATAATACATCTTCATGAGTCATACCATCAAGTGAAGTTCCTGCTTTAATTAAATTAAGTCCATATTCTTCATAATTAACTTCGGCAATACTAGATAATTCCATAACAGCTTTTCTATCTAATTCTGTTGTTGTAGGTGACTTTAATATTAAAGTATCTGATAGAATTCCAGATAACATAAGCCCAGCTATTTCTTTAGGTATTTCTATATTTCTTTCTTTATATAAAGAATAAATAATTGTATTACTTGAACCAACAGCCATATTTCTAAAGTTAATAGGACTAGCAGTAGATAGACTACTTAAATTATGATGATCTACTATTTCAACAATCTCTGCTTCATCAAGTCCTTCAGCACTTTGTTTTTCTTCATTGTGATCAACTAATATTACTTTCTTAGGATTTTTAGAGTCTAAATCTGTTATTCTTAAAAGTCCTAAGCATTTACCAGTTCTTCCATTAATTACAGGATAATTGGTATGTCTTAATTTCTTATTAACATCTAATATATCATCAACATAACTATTTTCATCAAAGTAAACTGCATCTTTAGTAGTTCTTTTCATTGTTCTAATATAATTAGATAGACTAACTAATTTAGCGATATGATATGTATCATAGCTACTTCTAATAATATTAACGCCATTTTCTTTAGCAATTTTAATATGTTCATCTTTTATTTCACTATATCCTGATAGTATTATCATTTTAACTTTAGAATTAACAGCATATTCTATAACACTATGTCTATCTCCTACTATTAAAATATCATCTTCTGTTAATTTAACAGTGTTAATGAAGGTTGTACTACGATATGATGCTGCTAAGATATTACCTATTATCTCATCATCTACTCTATTTACTTCTTCAGCATTTAAAACATTAAGCAAGTTATCATAACTTGTTTCTAAGGCCTCTACTTTAGTATCAATAAAAGCATGAGCTAAATCTTTGATTGTAACAATACCCTTAAATTTATTTTTGTCATCAACTATTGGTACACCAGTTAAGCCTTCATTTAACATATAGATATAACTATCAAAGATAGATTTCTTTTCATTTAAGAAATATCCTTTATGGTAATTAACATCTTTAAGTTGTAATTTAACATCATTTAAGTAAGCAGGCTCTTTTACTTTAAAATATTTTAAGGCATATTTTGTCTCTTTATTAATAGCACTAAGTACACGCGGTTCTACATTAAAACCTAATTGTTTTTTTAAATAAGAATAACTTATCGCTGCACTTACTGAGTCTGTATCAGGTTTACGATGTCCAAAAACATATATTTTTTCCATATTACTCCTTCTTTCTACCAGTAGATTATATCACACTTTTGTTGCATTTAAAAGGAAAAATAACTATTTATTTCTCCTAAACCATGGAAATCTTTTCTTTTTAGTAACTGCTTCTTCTAAAGCACTATCTTTACCATTAAGTATATCTTTAAGTCTATCTACATCAAAATATTCAATGTTATTTTCTCTATCTTTTACTATTAAATCCCGATATAATCTACTATTTTCATTAAATAATTCATCAATTTTTAAAATCTCATCATCAGTAAAGTTTGGTAAAAGTCTTATTAATTGAGATAATGCTAATTCAATATTAGTATCTCTAAGAAAAAGATTAACTCTATTAACATCACTTAAGTCCATCTTTTTTAAATATCTATCGCTATCACCAATAATATGTTTTCTTTGGTCTATGCTAGCATTTAGTATTGCATCCTCATCAAAATATTCTAATGCTTTTACAATATCACATGATTCCACGACATCAAAAGGTGTTTTCTTTTCTTCACTATCTAATGAAGGTATCGTTTTTCTCATAATACTAGAAAACTTATCTATATAAAAATCATCTTCTTTTTTTCTATAGATATATGATAAACCATGATAAAACTTATGAAATGAGTAACTTTGGCATTTTACTAGTTTAATATAATCACCTCTTTCAAACTTAGATGATATTCTTTTATCTAGAACTCCTATATTAAGGCTACTTCTTTTATGACCAAAATTAAATTCCTTTTCTAAAAGTTCTTTTAGTAAATCAACATTATCATTATATAGCGCAGCATAATATACTACTAAAGTAGAAAATACTCTTTCTGTCTCTTCTGCATTGTTAGAAAACAATGATTTTACCATATACTTAGTAACATTACCATTATCTTCAAAAGATAAATCTTTTATAACTTCTTCTAGCTTTAAATCTACCTTTTTTTCCTTATCCCCTTCAATTTTCATTTTGTTTTGTCTTACTCGACTTTTAACTTCATTTAAAAATGTTCTTGCATATACTTTTTCATAATCTTTATTCAACATAACCACTCCTTGGACTTATTATATATTATTTTTAGAATTTATCAAAGAAAAATGTAATTATACTTATATTTTTCTAAATTGGATTAACATGTATTACTGTTAAATATATTTCTGGAAACTTTTCAAGTTCTCGTTCTATTTTATTAGCAATATCATGAGAATCGTACGTAGACATATTGCCATCTACAAAAATGGTAAAAGATATTTGATATTTATAACCTACAGGGGTAGCATTAAAATGAGTTATTTTCTTAACCTCTTTATATTTTTTTACTACTTCTAAAACTTTATCTTTAGTATCATCATCAATTGCTTTATCCATTAAGACATCATAACTTTCTTTAAATATTTTAAGTCCACTAATTAATATCCATAAAGCTATTAGGACACCTACTAGTCCATCGACAAAGTATATACCAAAACCAGTTAGTATAATTGATAATAAGTTAATACTAGTAATAATAGCATCATATAAATGGTCTTTAGAGTTAGCTTTCAAAAGTAAACTATTTAGACTCTTTGATAGTTTATTAGTATAAAAATATAAAGATAATTTAATTACTATAGTAATGATACAAACTACTATTAACATATATGAGAAGGTATAATTACTTTTAATGAATATAGATTCTAATGAGTCTTTAAATAATGTAACTGCTACAACCATAATAACAATGCTTATTAATAGAGAATAAATATATTCTGCTTTACCATGACCTAAATTATGATCATCATCACTAGGTTTACTTGCTATTTTATTACCTATTAATGTCATAAGTGATGAGAAAATATCTCCTAAACTATTAATGGCATCTGCTAGCATCGCTTGACTAGATGTAATTATGGAAGTGATAAACTTAATTACAAATAAAAACAAATTAAAAAAAATACCTAGAAAACTTGCTACTTTAGTAGCTTTAAATCTTTGCATAATATCTACTCCTAATTAATTATATTATTGTTTAATAGTATCTACCCTATATTTTAGCGTCTTAACTAATCTTTTTTCTAACATACCTCTTTCTCTTAAAAGAAAGTCTACTGGTGTTCCATCTTTATTTTTTCTAATAAACTTATTATAACTTGCTTTATGTCTTTTAACAAACTCTTCTGCTTCATCAAAAAGTTTCTTTTCTTTAATACATTCTAAATCCATTTTATATCTTTTTAAAGTTTCTTTATAAGGAACTCTAACTGCTATTTTTAAAAGCTCTCTTTCAGCAATTCTATCAGAAAAGTCATCACAATATGTAACATAAAAATATTTAAGAGAACCATCTTCTTTAAAATTATCTCTATTTACTTTACAAATATCTATCATTTTAGCATTTTCTCTTACTACAATATTATGATAATCTTTATCAAAGTTATTAAGGAAAAAACTATTAAAAAGTTCACCTAAACTATTAACTTTAACATCATCTTTAACTTGATAATATCTTATAGGCAATTCATCAAGGTTATCTTGATACTCACTTAAAAATATCTCTTCTTTGTCTTTACCTACTATCTCAGTACTATTAGAAAGTAGTCTTATAAAATCCTGATTAAACAATGCTAGAAATAAAGAAGGTTCAGTTAAAGACCAAGCTTCGTCTTTATGATATTCTAATTCAAAACATATATCTTTTATAAATTTATAACCTTGTCTATTACAAGGAACTATTTCTTCTTTTAATGAACTATTACCCAATTTAACTTTTTCACTTTCCTTAATCAAGCTAAGCATTCTTTCATTTTCTTCTTTTATAGTAGTATCAACAAGTAATTTTGTAGACAGCATATTAGAGTTCATTTTCTCTTTCATGAAGTCACTAATAAAAGCATATTCTCCATATCCAAAAGAAAAAAGTACTACCCCATCTCTTTTAAAAGTTATAGCATCTTGCATTCTAATATATTTAAATAAATCAAATGGTTCATTACTAGGATATTCTTTAATATGATAAGAATATATATCATCTCTTAAAGAAAAATAATTATTACTAAATAATAGATTAACTAAATCTTTATTAGAAAGTTTTATAATATCATTATCTTTTAATTCTCCATAACTAAAATTAGTATAACCTGAAAAGCCTCCACTTTTATTTAAATTAAAATATCTATAATTGTCACTATCAAATCCATTGCATTCCATAGTTAGCACACCTCATTTACTATTTTGTTTTAAAATTATCTAAAGTACTTATATCGTTCATCTTTTTTTACTAGTTTTCTTATACTAGTTACTTCATCTTTTAATCTTAGTTCAGAATCTGGTACCAA
>CALVKV010000010.1 GCA_944333305.1 uncultured Bacilli bacterium | reverse complement strand
TCATTAATAGTAACTTTAACATTATTATTTTTACTTTTAGCATTTTTCTTATAAGCACTAGTTAAAGCTTGAATCATTGCATCATATATTATTTGTTTATCAATATTTTTTTCTTTAACGACTAAATCAACAGCTCTAAGAAATTCTTTTCCATTCACTTTACTCATCTCCTTTTTCTTTAGAATGTATATCTAATACATCTATATCATCACATAAATTATTATCATCCATAATTGGATTAATTATTTTTGTCGCTTCTGTTATTTTATTAACGTCAATTACCTCATTACTATCAAGTTCAATATTTAAAGTCTTAACTCCTTCTTCGTTAGAATAATAAACACTACTTACAAATAAATTTAAGTCTTTTATTTTATCATCTAACAATTCTTTTACTTTGTTTTCCATAACTCCTCCTTTACAAATTAAAGAGTGGGATCTAATTCCCACTCCTTTCTTGTCTATAAGTATACTATATAAATTACTATTTGTCAAAACTATTGTTTCAAATCTTGCTCTTTAATAATATAAATAGGTCTTTTTTTAACTTCAGTATATGTTTTAGAAAGATATGCTCCTATTATTCCTGTACAAAATAGTTGTACCCCACTTAAGAAAAACATTATACAAACAAGGGAAGGCCAACCATCTACAGGATCTCCAAACATAAGAGTCTTAACGATTATAACAATAATAGCAATTACTGATAGAAGACAAAAGATTACGCCAATAAAAGCTGATATTGTTAAAGGTGTAGTAGTAAAAGCTAAGATTCCATCTATAGCATAAGCACATAATTTAAAGAAATTCCAAGTAGTTTTACCTGCTTTTCTCTCTGGTATTTTATAAGTTAGCCATTTTGTATTAAAACCAACAAAACTAAATAATCCTTTAGAATATCTATTATATTCACCCATAGAAATAATAGCATTAACCATCTGTCTTCTCATAAGACGAAAATCTCTTGCACCAGGTACCATTTCTGTTTTAGACATCTTAGATATAATTTTATAGAAAAGGTTAGTAAAGAATTTCCTAACAAAACCATAATCATCATGACTATTTGTCTTTAAGGCAATACAATCTAACTCTTCATTACTTTTTAATTCATTATACATTACTTCTATCATCTCTGGAGGATCTTGCAAATCTACATCCATAATAGCAATATAATCACCACTGGCATGCTCAAGTCCTGCTAACATCGCCGCTTCTTTTCCAAAATTACGAGAAAAAGAAATATATTTAACGCATTTTTCTTCTTTAGATAACTTTTTCATTTCTTTTAAACTATTATCACTTGACCCATCATTTACATATATTACTTCAAACTCTACTTTTTTTAACTTTTTAGCAGTCTTAGAAAATTCTTTATAAAAAATGGGAATCATTTCTTCTTCATTATAACAAGGTACAATAATTGATATTTTATTCATAACATCACTTTCTTTCTTATTCTAAAAACATTTTTCTTGTCACAAAGTTAAAGACCATTACTACAGCAGTCGCAATTATTTTAGCAAGTAAATAATAGATATGCAAGAAATCTACACTTACCCACATAATTAAATCATTTATTAATAAGCCAATAACACTGAATATTATAAAGATAACAAATTGTTTTTTCGCATCTTTTTCTTTATTGACATCAAATACCCATCTAACACTAGCCGTATAGTTATAAATAACAGAAATACAAAATGATAAAGTGTTAGAAACAAGTACTGGAAAATGACAAAATTCTCTAAATAGATATAGGAAGACAAAATCTATTAAGAAAGCTACTCCTCCTACTATCCCAAACTTAAATATTTGAATAAATAATTTTTCATGTTTAGGTTTTAATTTAATATGAAATATCTTTAACATTTTTCTAACAAATTTAGTTGTCTTATCTTCTTTATTCATTTTAATCCCTCTTTGTTCTAATTAAAAATAGTTCAAATATTTGTTTATTCTTTTTAGCAACTACTTCTAGAATAATACCTGTAATATACATCAAAATAGATATTATTAAAAGTATAAGAGCAAATATTAAAGTTGGAAATCTAGGTACAAGTCCTGTTTTAAAGAACTCAGTAAAAACAGGAATACCAAATATTAATGATAGAATTAATAAAACTGTACCTACAAAGCTAAAGAAGATTGTTGGCTTATATTCTTTAAATAATCTTGCTATAGTCATCAATACTTTAACACCATCAGAATAGGTATTAAGTTTAGATACACTTCCTTCTGGTCTATCACGATAACTAACAGGTATTTCTATTAGTTTAAAATTATTATAAACAGCATGAATAGTCATTTCATTTTCTATTTCAAATCCCTTAGATAAAACAGGGAATGTCTTAACAAAATCATAACTAAACGCTCTATATCCTGTCATTATATCTCTTATATTGCTTTTAAATAGATGATTAATTAAACTTCTAACTAATTTATTACCAAAATTATGAAAAGCTCTTTTATTTTCAGTAAAATAAGTACTAGATAACCTATCACCTATTACCATATCTGCTTTTCCATCTAAAACATACTGACACATTTCTTTAGCATTTTCCGATGGATAGGTATCATCACCATCTATCATCAAATAACAATCAGCATCTATATCTTTAAACATACTCCTAATAACATTACCTTTACCTTGTCTATATTCATAACGAACTATTGCCCCAGCACGTCTCGCAATTTCATCTGTCCCATCAGTAGAATTATTATCATAGACATAAATATCAGCATTAGGTAAAGCTTTTTTATAGTCTTTAACAACTTTTGCAACTGTTAAAGCTTCATTATAACACGGAATTAAAACTGCTATTTTTTTCTCATCTTTCTTATTTTCACTCTTCTTCATTTTTTTACTTCTCCTCATACAACTTATAATTATAATACTAAATAACTTATCTAAATGCAATTATTAAATAGAATTTACAAAAGTCATATTAGCACTTATATATGCAATTACTAACAAGATAATTAAACCTATATAAACAAGTACTTGTAGTAATGCAAAAGTCTCCCTACTAAGTTTTTTACATATAATTTCTAAAAATTTATTAATACCAAGCGCTACAAAGATAGAAAGGGATGTAAACATTGGATATAAATATCTTCCTTGAGGTTGATAATCTGTCGCATACATATAATATATACCTAAAAATATAGTAATTAAGCCACTTATAATTAAACAAGTATAAAATAACATTTTCTTATAATCTTTTCTACTACTAAAATAATGTATTAAAAAGCCAATAAGCCCTAAAGAAATTATTACAAAATATAAGACATAGATAGATTCATTTACAGGATGATTCATATAACCAAATACACCTACAAAGCTCTTAGATGCTAAAGACACATAACTTTCTCCCATATAATGTTTAGTCCACATAGCTTCCCACATACTCATACCTAAATTTTTAGGAGTATCTCTTGTTGAAGGTTTAATATTAGGATTAGGATCTTTAGTATTTTCACAAGCTTCTAAGAAAGAATTCATTCCTAAGAAATCTCCATCATTTACAATTGCAGTACGAATAAAGAAATAACCACATAAAACAATAACAATAAGAGAAATTAATAATCCATATTTAAAGAATTTCTTTCCTTCAAAACTTAATTTTTTATCTTTCTTCTTTACAAAGATAAGTATAAAATAAATTATTCCTCCCAAGACATAAGCATAAGCATTGTAATATGATAAAGCGATTATAGAAATGGATATACCATAGAGAATAGATGCTTTTAGCGTTAAATTATCTTTTAATAATAGAAAAGCATAAACTAACATAGCACAACCAGCCAAAGCAATAATATCATTATTAACATATGAAGATAAGAATGTTAACTGTGGAATTAAACTTGAAAAAGCAATCATAAAGTTTTTAGCAAGTCTATTATTAGGGAAAAGCTTCTTAGCTATTTTAATCATAAAGTAGATAAATAAAACTCCAAAGATAACACTAGTAAATCTAGAAGCTACCAAAATAGCATGAGCATCTGTTGTAAAGAAAGATGTTATCTTCATAAATAAAGCACTAATTACAGAACCAAGTAATAGAGGATAATAAGCATAAGAAGCATTAAAATTACTTACAACGACACTAGGATCATCAGGTAATGGCATAGTTCCATGTAAATAAATATATTTAGGTACTAAATATCTCATATATTCATCAGGTCCATAATTATAAGGAGAAGCTAAAGCCCATAAAAACATAATTACAAACATAACAATAAGAAATACTTTTTCTCCTTTTGATAATTTATTAACATTGCCTTTAACTTTAATAAAGATATTTTCTAACTTCTTAGCAATTTTCTCTTTATCTTTTTTAGATTTATTTAACCAATATGTCTCATAAAAGCCAAGAATTACTAACAATTCAAATATTAATAATAATGGATAAGCTCCGGATAAATACATATATCTAATTGAATCACAAGAAGCAATTTCATTATATGATACTCCGAATACTAACACAATTAAACTTAATAATACCGAACTTAATATTAGATATTTAGGTATTAAGTCATATTTTTTCTTAATTAGATTAATAATAACATTTATAGTTATAATGACAAATAGAACTATAGATATTACAAAAAGAATTGGATTAACTACTTTATAGATATCACCAATAAAGTTAAGTCTATCAACATATTTTTGAACATTTTTCTGATAGTTATTAGCAGTATTTAAGTAATTAGCATTATCAATACTATAAGCTATATCTTCATCATTATCTATAGTCTTATCTGTTATATCTATAGTAGCAATTTTCTCATCACGAGAATTATAAATAACTAATTCTAATGGCTCAGTAATATCTTTAAGTATTATATCAAAACGACATTTTTTAGCATTTTCAAAGTTCTTTCCTTTATCATCATAATATGAATATACATCATCACTCTCATCAAAAGTTATATCCTTAACGAACTTACCAGATTTAGTATATACTTTAGCAGTTATATCTTCATCATCTAATGAAAAGACGTAACCTCTTAAATAGAATAAATCAGAATTTGTATAAACTGCTTCATTAGATATCGCTCTAAATCTGTCTAAACCATCTCTACCATCATCAATACTACTAGAGTTTTCTGTAATAACTTCATCAAAACTAGTAATATAATCAAAAATAGTTAGTGATGTGTTAATTAATTTACCAGTATAACCTACTCGCCATGGACTCATCAAAGCTGAAGGCATGGTCATCACTGCCTTAACATCATTTTCTTCCACATAAGAATTAATCTCATCACTTACTTTTTTATAAAAACTATCTGCTTTCTTAGCATTTTCATAATATCCAGCATTACTAACTGCATCTCTCAAACTCCAGAAAAACCATCCATCTTCCACTTCATCATCATCTGGATTACGATCTAATTTACTCCAAGCATCCATACTTGCTTCTAATTCATCTTTAATACTATTTAGACTTGGACTCATTTTATATAGACGTTTAACTTTTTCTCTTGTTACAGACACATATTCTATATCTTCATTATTTTTAATTGAATAAATACTTTGCATAGCATTTTTAAAATTACTATCATTAAGTTCATTTGTTGTAAAAATACCATAAGCATAGTAGTTTAAGGAAGAAATTAAAAGATTAGTAACAAATAAAGTAATAACTGGAATAGCCATAACTAAACTATGGGTAATTTTCTTTTTTACGCACTTTTCATCGATTATTTTAATACCTATTAAAACAATCGTAACTACTAAGACAAAAGGCAAAATCCAAATAGCATCTTCTCTTGTATTAAAGAAAGTTGCAAGAGCAATACCAGCACTACATATCCAAAACAAACTTTTTTTAATATTTTCTTTTCGTTTTAAGAATACTGCAAAATATCCTCCAAATATAAATAGAACTTGTGCAAGAGTAACTCCATTTCTATAAACTCTCTGTAAGGTCCAAGAAGCATAACTAACTGGATTAAATAAAAGAATAATAAAGATTATAAGCATAAATTTCTTCTGATTTTTTTCTTTAAAGAAATCTTTTATTGCATAGATAAAAAATATACAAGCAACAGTATATAATAAATTAGCAGCATTTATATAGGATATACCTATAAAATTAGATAAAGCCAAAAAAGCTGGAAAGAATATTCCCTTTACTAAAGTATATTGAGAATATATTCCCAACCAATGCCCATTTAACAGATTCTCTGCCATGTTTACCATCATCATATCATCATGAGTACCATTACTAATAGCAAGAAGTGGTAAACACGAAACCATTATTTGTTTTATTATAGATAAAACTAAGATTATTGTTATAAACTTATGCTTCATTACTATATCTTTTATTTTTTTCATAACCCTCACCTATTTTCTTTTGTCTAACATAAACCAAGCTTTTTTACTAAAATTAGGATTATAAAACCTATCATTTAATAAGGTTTCCCCCCATTTATCATACATATACTTAGATTCTACTAAAAATCTCTTATATTTTTCACTTGTTGTATCTAATCCTCTTGATTTAGATTCATAGTGAATTAATTCAACCTGTGGTAAAAATATATTGTAATATCCTTTTTCTAACAATTTTATATTAAAGTCAATATCATTATAAGCAACTTTCAAATCTTCTTCTAATCCCTTAACTTCTAAAAACTTTTTCTTACTAATCATCAAACAAGCAGCAGTATTAGCACTATAATCATATGGTACTCTAAGTCTTCCATACATTCCTAAATCATTACGTTCTGTCCCAATATAAGCATGTGATGCTACTCCACCTAAACCTAAAATAACTCCAGCATGTTGAACAGTATAATCAGGATATAAAAGCTTAGGTCCCACCGCTCCAATATGTTTTTGCATAGCATATCCTACCATAATAGAAAGCCATTCAGGAGTAATAACTTCAGTATCATTATTAAGAAGCACTATATATTCCCCTTTAGCTTTAGAAACAGCAATATTATTAATACGAGAATAATTAAACTCCATAATACAATCTACCACTTTAAAGTTTTTATATTTCTTTTTATATTCCTTAAAAAAGTCTAATGTCTCTTTTTCTTTACTATCATTATTTGCAATTATAATTTCAAAATTCTTATAAGTAGTTTTCTCATATATTGAATCAACACATGTCTTTAAAATATCAACATAATCCCTTGTCGGAATAATTATAGAAATAAGAGGTTCTTTATCATACTCATAAACAACTCTATAATAAGTACTTACTTTATCTTTTTCTACATGTCCTTTTATTTTTCTTCTTTTAAGAGCATTTTCTATAGCAATTTTCCCTTTATCAGTTGCATATGATTTATTATCAATGCTCATAGAAGTAGAACCTTCTACCATACGCCAATGATATAGAATTTTAGGTATATGATAAATATTTTTAGTTTTCTCTGTAACTTTTAAGAATAAATCATGATCTTGTGAACCTTCTAACCCTACTTCAAAGCCCCCAACTTCATCTACTAATTTTTTTCTAATAACCGTAAAATGACAGATATAGTTTAGACTTAATAAAGTATCAGGAGAAAAATCAGGTTTAAAATGTGGATCACAATAATTACCATGAAGATCTAATTTATCTTCATCACTATAAATCATATCTATTTTTTTATCTTGGTTTAAGACTTTAACAACTTCATACAAAGCATCTTTTGTAAGCAAATCATCATCATCAATTAAGCCAACAAACTCACCCTTAGCCATCTTCAAAGCATCATTAGTAGTCTTAGAAATATGACCATTCTTTTTACGATAACTAACTCTAATTCTCTTATCTTTCTTTTTATATTCTTCTAATGTCTCTTTAGTCTCTTCTAAAGTAGAACAATCATCAACTAAACAAACTTCAAAATTATCATAACTCTGCTCTAATATAGAATCTAAACATTCACTTAAAAACTTTCTATTAATATTATAAACAGGAATTAATAAAGATATTAAAGGTTTATACATTAACTCTTCATAAACAATATCTTCTTTGTTTTCTTCTAACCACTTATTATACTCATTTTTATAAAAAGGATTATAAAGATTAGGATTAGCACTTTTAAGTCTAGCCTTAAAATCATTAAAATATTTTCCCCACAAAGATATAGGTACTAGAAAATGATATTCTCGCCACATAAACCTAATGCCTTTACCTAAAACATAAAATACTAATTTTATTTTACTAATTAATCTTTTTAAAATATCAACAATTTTATTCTTTATTCTAGAATAAATTCTATTTTTCAAAGTTACTATTTTTACATATTCATTATTATTCTTAAATAATACTTCTACCTTATTTACACTTTTATCTATTTTAGCTTGCAACAAAAAATCATTATTACCATTTAAACTTTGACATTCATACGTAACCTCATTTTCATCACATAATACTTTTATATCAAAATCTTTAACTTCAGTTGTAAACTGTACTAATAAATTAGGATTATTAATACCATAAATGCCTTGTTTTTTAATTCCTATAAAATCATACTTCATGAACCTAAACCTCCTCAGCAAAACCTTTTTCTAGTTTTCTAAATATCAATAGACCTATAAAGAATAAAACTATTGATATAATTACCAAATATACTATTCCCATCAAACTAGGTACTTGATGATATAAGAAAATATCTCTATAAGCAACTATTACCTGTGTCATAGGATTAAGATGTAAAATAAATCTTATTTTTTCTGGGAAAAGACTAGCTTCATATAAAATAGGTGTTGCATAAAATAACATGTTTATCAAAAATGTTACTATATATTCTGTATCTTTTATATAAATGTTAATAGCACTAAGAGCAAAGACAATACCAAGTGTAAGAATAAATTGCAAAATAGCAATTAAAGGCAAAAAGACAAGATGCCAAGTAATCCCTACTCCACCAAAAATACAGAATAAAATGATAATAATACAACTTATTAAAAAGTTTATTAAGCCACTAACTGCAACAGAGATAGGTAATATCTCTCTTGGAAAATATACTTTTTTAATAATACCAGCATTCATCCTAACTGTAATCATTCCTTGATTTATAACAGTTGTAAAAAAAGTCCAAGGTATAATACCAATAATTAAGTATATTAAATAATTATCTGTTTGAATGCGCATTATGTAAGGAAAAACTATTGCATAAACTGCTACTTGTAATAATGGATTAACAAAAGACCATAATACGCCTAGAAAAGAACCTTTATATTTACCACGTATTTCTTTTTTTACATTACTTTTTAATAACTCTCTATAATTATATAGATTCTTAAATAATTGCATCAAATCACCTCTATTTACACTCTTCTAGATAGCTATCAATAACACTATTTGCTTCCCCATCCATCTTTATGTGTCCATCTTTAATCCAAATTGCCCTATCACACAATTTTCTAATAGATTCTAGACTATGACTAACAATAACTATAGTTTTATCACTATTTTTTAACTCTTCTAGCTTACTAAAACACTTATCTTGAAAATGTTGATCACCAACTGCCAATATTTCATCAATTAATAATATTTCAGCATTAACATTAATCGCAACAGAAAAAGCAAGGCGCATATACATTCCTGATGAATAAGTTCTAACTGGATTATCAATAAACTCTTCAAGTTCCGAAAAAGCTATAATATCATCTACTTTAGCATCTATTTCACTCTTAGTAAGCCCAAAGATAGAAGCATTGAAATAAATATTTTCTCTTCCTGTAAAATCATCATGAAAGCCTGCTCCAAGTTCAAGAAGTGAAGTAAGCTTTCCTACAGTTATGATTTTACCTTTAGTAGGATAAATTATCTTTGTCATTAGTTTTAAAAGTGTACTCTTACCACTACCATTAGTACCTATTAGAGCAACAGTCTCACCTTTTTTAATTTCAACATTTATATCCTCTAAAACAGTTCTCTCTTCATTTTTATTTTTACTTTTCCAAAAAACTAATCTTTCTTTCAAAGTATTAGCTTTATCATAATAAATCTTAAATTTTTTCGTTACATGACTAACTTTAATAGCATAATCTTTTTTTGTACTCATACATACACTGCCTTTCTGTATTAATAGTATAACATTAAATTATCAGTTTTACTACAATTACCTCTTTAAGTTTTCTTAATTATAGTTATAAAAACTTAAATTTAAATCAACATTACCACTTATACCACTTATAGAACCTTTTGAAGTATATTGCCATATTTGATATGAACCACGATAATCAGATGCAGGACCAATAGTACCATTATCTTTTGTATAATGAGCAAGCCAAACATCATAACTATTAAGTAAAAGCATATTTAATTTTGTTTCTAACCAGCTTTTACTAGCATATATCATTGCTTTATATCCAGCCTGATTTAAAGTAGTAACAAAACCTAATGCTGCATTAGTTCTCTCTGAAACAGAAATATTATCAGCACGTCCAGTATTACCAGGCGCCCCAGATGCTTCTGTATCAAAAGCAATAGGATATTCTAGTGATGTAATACCATATTTGTTTAGTATTTCAAGAACTTTTTGTGCTTCTTCTACCCCTTCTTGATAATTTACAGCTTGACTAAAGAAATATACTCCTACTTTCATTCCAACACTTCTAGCACCATTATAATTATTTATAAATTGTTCATCTTCCACTCTACTACCAGCAGTATAACCACGATAACCAATTCTAATCATCGCAAAAGTAATACCATCATTTTTAATTTGTGACCAATTATTAATAGTATTATGATAAGAAACATCAATTCCTGGATAAATAGTATCATATATTTGAATTCTCTTAGTATAAGTAGTTATCTCTTCACCTAAGGCTGAATAAAGTTTTAATGTAATATCATGACTGCCTGCACTTAAATGAGATATATTTATAGTTGTATTATAACCAGCTAGAGGATTATTATCTTTAGTACCATAAGCACTTTCACCCTCTAAATCATTACGTTCATAACGACCGAAATAAACATTTTGATCGACTCCATCTATATATAATTTTAAGTATGATCCAGCTTGTTGACACAAAGCCCAACCACCTACAACTAAAGATGTTGTGTCTTTATTATTAAATATTGAAGTATATGGTGAATCTAAAGAAATCTTACCATTATATTTTTGTAACTTAAACTCCCTTTTAGAACTCTTTATTACTTCATTAGTAATATTATCAACAACTACAACTTCTGCTTGATGATTACCATCTTTTAAGCTCTCTACATTTATATTAGCAGCAAAACCAGGTAATTTATTTGTATCCGAACCACCATAACCTGAAACAGAATTTATTACATCTTCTCGATAAGATCTATCAGCAACAACATATTCTAAATCATCTATTCTTACCTTTATAGTAGTATTAGGATCAGTACTCATTACCCAACCACTAACTCTAAAATCAGTACCATAGTTTTTACCAGTCTCTGTAGGTGTATCAAAATTAATTTTTGTTTCATATTTAGTTAAATTAATATTCTTAGTAAGAGTATAGATCACTTCATTTGTATTAGGATTAACAACTTCCATCTTAACTACATGCTTACCATCTAAAACAGTAGTTAAGTCTTTAGTTAAATTAAATCCTGCTTCTTTATTAGTCTTTTTATCATAACCACTAATAACATCAAAAATATCAGTTCTATTCCATCTAGTTAAGCCACTAAGTAATTCATCATCAAGATAGATATTTAAAAGAGCATCATTACAATCAGTAAGCATCCATCCCCCTATTAACATACTAGTTCCTTCAACCGAACTATTAGGAGCATCTAAACTTCCCGTAGCTTTATATTTAGTAAGATTAATTGTTCTACTTTCTTGATATAAAATTTGTCCTGTAACACTATTTTTAACAACAAATTTAACTGTATGCTTACCATCAAGATATTTTGATAAATCATATGTTACTTGATAACCAGGATTTTCTGTTACATCACCACAATCTTTAATACTATTAGTAACATCTGCTCTTTTAAATCTAGATACATTTTGAACTAAATCATCATCAAAATATATTTCTAAGCTAGCATTAGGTGTCTCACTCATAACCCAGCCTGATATCAAAAGACTATCTCCTGATATTTTAGCATTATTATTAACTGTATCAATACCAACTCTCGTATTATAAGATTTTACTTTAAAGTCCCTTGTCTCACTAACAATAACTTCGCTATTTTTATTTTTTAAAGTCACAGTCATTTTATGAGTTCCAACTGGAAACTTATCTAAATTATAAGAAAAATTAAAACCTGGAAGTGGATTAGAAGAAGCATCACCATAACCTGTTATTGAATTTATAACATCCGCTCTATAGTATCTTCCAACATTAGAAATAACTTCATCATCTATTTTAACTTCTAAAGTACTAGAAGCTGTACTACTCATAACCCATCCTCCAAAAACAACTTCACCTGATAATGAAGCATTACTAGAAGGAGAATCTATTCCTATTTTACCAGTATATTTTTTTAAATTTATATCTTTATTTGTTGTATATAAAACCTTTCCTAAAGAATCAGTAAGTTCTAATTTAACAACATGCTTACCATCGCTTAAATTAGAAACATCAACATAAGTATCAAAACCTTGATTCTGATTAAACGAAGATTTAAAATACTCTGTTTTTATAGAACTTACATCTACTCTTTCAAAACGTTCTATTGTATCTGTTACCAAATTATTATCTATATACAATTTTAAATTAGTATCACTAGTACTAGATAAAGCCCATCCCCCTATATGTAAGGTATCAGAATTAACATTTGTATCAGGAGCATCAATACTACCTTCATATTTATCTTTAAAAATATTTACACTCATAGTCTCTTCTTCTAAAGTATCACTATTACTTACTAGTTTTACTTTTATTTCATGCTTACCTGTTTCTACATTACTTAAATCCATTGTCGCTGTATATCCTGGATTAGGATTATCTATTTTATTATAAGAAGAATATACATTAAAAACATCTTCTCTATACCAATAATAAATATCATTTATAATATTTCCATCAAAATAAACTTCTATCTTAGCATTCTTATTATTACTAAGACTCCATCCACTTACTGTCAAAACATCACCATAAAAACGAGTCTGTGGTGTATCAACATTAATAATTGCCACATCCTTAGCGAAAACATCGAACCCCTTAAATGTTATAACTGATAAAATCAGTATTGTTAAAAAAATAATTTTACTCTTTTTCATTTTTACCTCACTCTTTCATATCTATTATAAAATATAACTCTTATTTTGTCTTTAAAAATTAGCAACAAAATGACAAATTTTATTCTCACACTTTACAAAAAATCGTCTTTTTTTAAAGAATTTAACTATTAACGTCCTTAAAGCTTCTATTATTATACATAGAATAAAAATAACTAAAGCATATCCCAAGACAATTAAAACAGCAACAAGAGGATTTACATTTTCTGATATATTTAAAAATTCATATATATGAGTTCTTACTAATTTATTCTCATGAATCATATAAACACCAAGCATATAAGTACTAATTTTATTAATCACTTTACTTTTTATAACTGTATTTTCAAAGAAGACAAAGTAAGCTATACTCTGAATGAGAACTAAAGGATTACTATATAATGCTTCAGCATATGATAATGTTGTCCCAATATAATTTATAAGTTCATTATCAAAAGTTAACAAATATTTTGAAAAAGATGAAAGCATGAAGTTAAGGACAAAACTAGTTATTCCCAAACAAAGAATAATTGTTTTAAATTTTTCTTTAGAATATCTTTTAAAGTGCCAATTATCTTTTAAAGGATATTTTCTAAGATATGCTCCTATTAAGTATAAATAGATAAAATGAATTATCGAAAAACCTGTATTATCTATATTTTTTCCATTAGTTATAATAGGAATAATCGAAAAAAGAATTGTCATAGTGATTAAACAACGTCTATGTTCTTTTTGATCAAAGTTTTTAATCATTGTATTTAAAAACGGTGCTAAAAGATAAAGAGCAATATATAAATTAATAAACCAATAATTATCTGTAATATCCAAAAAACTAATTTCTTTTATTATATCTACATAGCTAAAGGTTACTAGTCCCAAAGACACAAAAATAATAACTGCTAAGCATCTATAAAGCCATGATGTAAATAAAAGATCTATAACTTTCCTAATTTTTATTTTTTTATCCACTTGAAAATATCCTGATAACAACATAAAAGAATTGACATGCACTGCTAAAAAGAATTGTAAAAAAGACAAAACTAAGGAAACTGTACCACTAGTATTTCTTACCAATTCATTTCTAGTTATAACATGCCAAACTACTATCATAAACATAGAAATAATTCTCATTAATTCAAAGTTGGACATTCTTTCTTTTCTTGTAACTTCCATAACTTCCCCACCCTATAATAAAAATATAACATAGATATATTTTTTTGAAAAGAAAAAACTACCAAAAATGATAGTTTATTACTACAAATATTCAGCTAAACACTTAGTAACTGCTTTATAACCATCAGGGCTTAAATGAAGTCCATCTTTAGTATATTTAGATTTAATAACTGAATCATCATCTGCCAAAATACTATGTACATCAATATAAGTAACATTATTTTCTTTAGCAATTTTTTTAAGTTTTTTATTTATCTCGTTAATATCATCATTCTTTCTTGTTTCCGCAGCATCCCTACTTTCATCTACAGGATAGATACTTTGTAAGTATATTTCCGCATATCCTCTATTGGTTTTAATTTCTTTTATAATTTTATCTATATTATTAACGATATCATCAACCTTTTTACCCTTTTGCAAATCATTAGTACCGATTAATATAAAAATTTTACTTGGATTATACTGATAAACTCTTTCTTGCATTTCATCTAAAATATCTTCAGTTGTATTACCTGCAATCCCACTATTAATTACAGGCATATTAGGGTAATAATTATTCAAATCATAATATTCAGTAATTGAATCTCCCAAAAACAAATAATTATCTGGAACTTTAATAACCTCTTTCTCCTTAACAACTTCTTTTTCTTTAGCAGAAGCTACATTAGAAGGCATAAAAGAGTCATTAAATAATAATAAGTTAAAAGCAAGACTTATAAATAAGACAATATATATTTTTTTATTAAAACTATCACTTTTATTATTCAACGTTGTTTTAGCATATACAATTCTATTTCTTACAAGTCTAGATTTATTATTGTATTTCTTATTACCTTTATTTAACATAGTTCTACTCCTTTATTTTCATTATAAGTATAACATAAATGTGAAAAAAATAAAGAAAAAAAGAGACTACTTTACATAAATAAGCAGTCCTATTTATTATTTACATCCTTCAACATATTTTTTTTAAAATCTTTTAAATAAGAAATATAATCATATTTTGGTTCATATCCTAATTCATCTTTAGCATTACTAATATCCATAATAAATTCTCTAGCATTATCTTTTAAAGGACAATATATAATTTTTGACTTTTTATCTTCTTGACAAAATACTTCAATAATTCCTTCTATTTGTTCTTGAAGTGACACCCCAACCCCAGTACCAACATTATATATACCAAAGTTTTTATTTACAAATAATGCTTTATAAATAAGTTGACAATAATCTTTAACATATACTATATCTTTTTCACGTTTTGGGTCGCCCCATAATTCTATATCTTTACCTTCAATAGCATCTTGAATAAGCTTTCTATATCCTAACATTCTTTTTTCACCATTCACATAATAATATGGATTGCTTTTATATAAATAAATAGTAGGGCATCTAAAAATAAAAGCTTTTAAACCAAATACCATATTATAATATTTTATTAAATCGACAGCAGTACACTTAGAAGTTACATAAACACCGTAATTTTCTGTAAGTTCATATTTTCTAGGAAAATCAGGCTTTATTAACTTTTCTTTATTCCAATAACCAGACAAATCAGCCTCAGTCTGAGGATAAATTACTCTATCAACATTATTTTTTACACAAAAATCCAAAATATTTAATGTCCCTATTACATTAGTATTAATATAAATATAAGGGTCATTTTCTTTTGTCTGCGCAGGCATAGCACCTGCTAAGTTAATAACAGCATATATATCGTTGCCATCAAAAACATCAAAACTTTCTCTATTAACTATATCCATACTAATATAATCAGCTTTATTATTTATAGGCCTATCAATTTTTTTCCTTCCTACAGCAATTAATTTATATGTATTAGTATCAATATTATCATATAAATAATCAATTAAATATTTACCTGTATTGCCATAACCACCAAATATTATTATTTTCTTCATTCTTTTTCCTCCACAATTATTTTTATATATTTATCCATATTATTAATCATATCAAGCATCTCATTTTTATCTTTAAATTGTATTATTGCAATCCCTATTGTATTGTTAGATCCTTTATAAGTTTCTATATAATCATTAATTTCAAAGTTTAGATTCAATTCTAATAGATTATTATTAGAAAAATTTTCATCAATAACAATATCTTCCATAATTCCACTTCTATTAGAATGTAAAGCATAATAAGCATAAAAACCTTTAGACTGTTTTTGTTTCAAATCACTACAGTCATCTCCCATTGCTGCTTTTATTGTATAAGTAACTAAATCAACACCTGTAGCATATTCAATAACTTGTGGTATATAATTTCCTCCATTTCGTGCCCCTATTTCCATTAAATATATATTATTATTAGCATCAACTCTAATATCAAAATTATAAGCACCGGTTCTTATATGCAGCAATTTAAAAACTCTTTCTATTTCACATTTTATTTTTTCTTGCATCTCTTCATTCAAAAAACAAGGACAAGTAGCAGCTATAGGAACATAGGGATTAGCTGCATTTGCATCGAAATGATCATTCATAAATGTATAAAATACTAATTCCCCATTATAAGAAAAACCATCACCAGCTATTTGATATCCAGACTTTTCCACGTATTCTTCTATTATAAATCTTTTACATCTTGAATAATTAAGTGCATCATTAATGAATTCCTTTAAATTATTAATATCATCTAATTTATTAACACCTTTGCTTCCTGAAGAATCTACTGGCTTAACAACAACAGGCATTTCAAATTCTTCAATTCTATCTAACGCTTCTTCATAAGTAGAAAATCCAATAGCTTTAGGTGTATTAAATCCATTTTTCTTTAAAAATTTTCTAAATAACTCTTTATTTGACAATATTTCAACTGCATTATATGGATTAGAGTATAAATTTAATTTTTCTGCAACATAAGCCTGGGTAGGAGCAGAAGGATCGCTAGCATAACAAACTATACCATCAATGTGTAATTTACTTGCCAGGCTTAAAACTGCTTCTTTATCAGTTGTAGAAACATTATAATATTTATCAGCAAATTTATGTCCAGGATTATCTTCTAAATAATCACAAGTAATAACATAATATCCTAGCTCTTTCGCTTTTTTTATTGCAGGTATCTGTTGCTTACTCCCACCTAACATTAAAATTTTTTTCATTACTTTTCCCTCTTTTTTCTAAAAATATTTCTCTTCTTACGATTATGTTTTCCACTAACTATCATTTCATTCAGAGACTCTATTAATAAATTAAGTTCTGATTTACTTATTTTTTCTGTATTACCCGTTATTTTTATATTATTAACTACACCATTATAATCGATAATTATCATTGGATCAGTTGTAAAAAAATATAATTTATTTTCCCTATATTCACCATTTAAAAAACTATATTTAACTTGTTTTTGATTAATGTGAACTTTTAAATCACTAAACTTTCTAAACTCTCCTTCATCAGGATCAAATCTAATAGAAGTTACTTTTCTATTTATATCAGAATATACAATTTTAAAATTACCATCCATTTTTACAAAAGCCTCTAAAGTAATCTTATCGTTTTCATTATAAGCTGTACTATTGGCAAAATATATAGTTGACGTCATAAAAGAAAAATCTTGTAATCTTTTAAATATATCATTATTAGCAGTTTCTAACTTTAAATCTTTAGGTTTATAATTATATAATTTTTCTAATTCCATTAACTGTCTTTCATCCTGTAACGATTCAAATATTAAAAGTAAACCATATAAAACATGAGGAGGGGTTTTAACTATATCAATACATATTCTTGCTAAAGCATAATTAATATTTATTTTATCATTTTTCAAATATACTGAAGCTTCTTTAAAAACTTTAAGAAAATCTTTTTTATCTAATTTCTTATATAAATTTAAAATAGGAAAAAAATCAAAATAATTTCTAACCAAATTAGCTTTATTAATTCCTGAAGTATTTTTTCCATTCTCCCTCACTCTAAAACAGGACAACTTTTCTTGATAAATATAAATATCATGTTTTAAACAAAGTTTAATCCATCTATAAAGATCGGGAAATGCTCCGAGACCTCTAACAAATAAATTATCCTCTAACTGAACACTCTTTCTCATTAAAACACTAGGATGACACAAGCAATTACCATTAAAGAAAAAATAATTTAACCATTCATATCTACTACGATTAACAACATTAAAATTGGTATATACTTTACCATTATCAGAATCTAATTCTTTGCCTTGTTCATCAATTAATTTAACCCAAGTAAAGCAAGCAGCCACATTACTATGATTCTCTAAATATTTATATTGTTTTTCTAATTTTTCTTTCTCCCAAACATCATCACTGTGAGCAATAGCAAAATATTCACTTTTAAAAGAGCTAACTAACTCTTTAGTCATACAGTAACCAATATTAACATCATGTCGTACTTTTATTATTCTCTCATCATTATAGCTTTCTATAATACCGTAACTATTATCAGTAGAACAATCATCTACTATTATTAATTCAAAATCTTTAAATGTTTGATTTAATATACTGTCAATACTTTTACGTAAATATTTTTCGTGATTATACGAAGTTAATAAAATTGAAATTTTAGGCATTATCCATTTCTCCTTTATAATTAATAATAATATCGCAAATATCATTAACATCATCTAAACTTAAACTATCATATAATGGTAAACATAGAATTTTTTTGCTTATTTTTTTTGCAACCGGAATATTAACATTAGAAAATTTGCCATTATAGCAACCATAATCCGTTACTAATGGATAAAAATATTTTCTTGTATGAATGTTCCTAACTTGTAAAAAATCATATAAATCATCTCTTGAAAATCCTGCTACTTCAGAATCAACTATAATAGGAAAATAAGAATAATTATAGGTGTATCCATCTTTGTTATTATTAAAAACATAATTAATTCCTTTAACTTTACTTATTCTTTTAATATACAAATTTGTAATTTTCTTTCTTCGTTCAATAACTTTATCAATATATTGCAAATTCAAAAGTCCCATAGCAGCTTGAAATTCATTCATTTTTGCATTTTCCCCTACAAAATCAATTTGTTCTTGACCTTCAATACCAAAATTTATATATGAATTAAAAATACGTTCCAATTTTTTATCTTTAAAAATAATAGCACCACCTTCAATACTATTAAAAACTTTAGTAGCATGAAAAGAAAAAATAGAAGCGTCACCTAGACTAGAAATAGACACACCATCTTTATTTACTCCAAAAGAATGTGCAGCATCATATATAACTTTTAAATTATATTTTTTAGCAATATGGTCTATTTTCTCATAATCACAATTATGTCCATAAACATGTACTGCTAAAATAGCAGTTGTCTTTGGTGTAATTAACTCTTCTATCTTATCAACATCTATCGTTAAATCATCTTCTTTGATATCACAAAAAACAGGAGTTATTCCATTTAAAACAAGAGCATGAGTAGTGGAAGCAAAAGTAAACGGCGTAGTAATTACTTCTCCTTTTATACCTAATCCCTTAATTGCTATATCCAAAGCCATATGTCCATTAACAGTTAAACAGATATTGGAAACACCTAAATACTCTTTTAATTTCTCTTTAAACTTTTTATTAAAAGGTCCATTATTAGTAACCCAACAATTTTCCCATATTTTGTCAACTAATTTCTTATATTCTTCTACTGGTGGAAGGAATGGTTTTGTTACTGTTATATTTTTTTTCATAATTTACTCCTAACATTATAATACTACTATAATTAGTATAACAAATTAATACATTATATTAAAGATAAAATTAATTTTTTAATTATAATCTATCTAAAGTTATTTCTTTAAAAGCATTATTTTTTATATCATTAAGAATAATACTAGATACTCTCTCATAATCAGTAATATTACCTTTAGTAACACACCCTCTTTTTTTAGCAATTTCTTCCATAATTTCTACATTAGTCATATTATCTATTTTAATATTATAACGTTCCTCTAA
>CALVKV010000009.1 GCA_944333305.1 uncultured Bacilli bacterium | reverse complement strand
CTAACTTTTATATTGAGACATTTTCACTAATTTTCTATCTTTAACTTTGAGACATTTTCACTAATTAATCACATTTAAATTTAAAAAATTGAAAAAAATATTGACGAACATATTTTCTACGTGATACACTTAGGTTACGAGAAAGAGGGTTCGTAATATGAGAATGTATAAAGCATATAAATTTAGATTGTATCCGTCAACAGAACAAAAAATACTAATTAATAAAACTTTAGGATGCAGTCGTTTTGTTTATAACTATTATCTAAATTATCAAAAAGTAAAAGGAATACAAAAATCCTATTCTCTATGTAAGAATTTAAAAGAATTAGAAAAAGAATATGAATACCTGAAAGAAGTGGATTCATGTGCTTTAAGATGCTCTATATTTGATTTGGAAGATGGATATAAGAACTTCTTTGCAAAAAGAAGTAATTACCCAAAGTTTAAGAGTAAATTTGCAAGACAGTCTTATAGAACTAGCTGTATAAGAAGTACCTATAAAGGTAAAGAGTATAGCAGTATAGAAATAGATCTATTAACAAGATTTATAAAATTACCAAAATTAGGTAAAGTAAAAATAAGAGGATATAGAAATAAAGATAAAATCGAAGGGAAAATAATAAATGCTACTATAATAAGGGAAACAACAAACAAGTATTATGTCAGTGTGTTAGTAGAAGAAGATTTATCAGTAGAAAAAGTAATACCTACAAGTATAGTAGGAATAGATTTGGGATTAAAAGATTTAGTAATAACAAGTGATGGAATTAAATATGCTAATGAAAAAATAATAATGAAATATGAAAAGAGATTAAAAAGATTACAAAGAAAGTTATCTAGACAAGCAAAGACAAGTAAAAACTATTTAAAGACAAAAGAAAAGATAGCAAGAATACATGCTAAAATAAGAAATTATAGAAAACATTATTTAAACAAGATAGCAAATGAAATAGTAAATGATCATGATATAATAGTAACTGAAGATTTAAAAGTAAAAGATATGTTTAAAGAAAAAATAAAAGCATTTAACAAAAGACTATCAGATGCAAGCTTTAATAAATTATGTTCTCTAATAGAATGGAAGAGTAAGATAAAGGGGAAGTATTATTATAAGATAGATGCATACTATCCAAGTAGTCAGATATGTTCAACATGTGGTTATAAAAATGAAGAATTAAAAGATTTAAGTATAAGAGAATATAATTGTCCATGCTGTGGAGTATATAATGATAGAGATATAAATGCAAGTTTAAACATATTATTAGAAGGATTAAAGTTACACTATAATTTAGCTAGTGTAGTTTAAATAATGTTTTAGATAAAAAATAATTAAATAGAAAATACGGTAGCGACTATCGGAATTTAAGCCTATGGAGAATAAGGGGTGCCTTATCTATGAAGTAGGAAACCTTGGAGGTAACGGCAAGGAAGAAATAAAAGTCTTTTTATTTTTTATGTTCTTTGGTATAATTTAACTAAAGAATAGGAAGTGGTGTTTATGAATTATAGTTTTGATTTGCTAAAAGAACTTGAAGATAATAGAAATGAAATAGAGGCATTTATTGATTCTTCAAACACTGCCATAAATAGTGAAAGAATAAATGAACTAACAATTATAATCAATCAACTCTTAGGCCACTATAGTCAGCTCTTAGTAAGAGTACAAGACATTATTCCTAAAGAAGAGATTAATATTAGTATAAATTTTCAAAAAAAAATAGAGAAACAATTAAAAGCTTTAGAAACTGAAAACAGTCAAGATAAAATAAAATTACTAATAGAAATATATAATAGTCTAATAAAGTACTATGACAGTTTAATCACAAAAATACATTCATATATAAAAACAGATAATACTATTACCTCTTATAATAAATTAATAATAAAAGCTAATGAAAATATTGTTACTCTAAATGGTTTAGATCTTTCTAAAGATATAATAGATAAAATATCTTCTCTTTATAATGAATTAAAAAACAATAGAAATATCTCTAAACTAAATAATTTTATAGCTGAAACAAGTGATATAATAAGAAAATATACTATTGATGATATTAATGATAAAAAAGGGACTCCTACTGAACGTGTTTTTTCCCTTTTTGCTAAAATAAATGACCAAATAATAGAATCATTCTTTTTGCCTAAGAATAATCTTGTATATGCTATGTATATCCTAGAAGATAAAAGTAAATATTATGCCATTATAAAAGAAGAAAAAGAAATAGCCATATTAGATCAAAGTTTTGCTAACCTCCCAAATTTGGTACTAACTAAAGACAACATAATAGAAACGTGCAAAATAATTATCAAAAACGCTGGTATTTATTATGATATAAATGAGTATATGCGTTATATTGAAAAAAGTTATAAAACAAAAATGACTAAAGAAATAGATGAATTAGTTATTAAATATAAGGTAAGATTGCAAGAATTAGAATGTAGTATTAATAATCAGCTATCTTTTATTGATGACATATCTTTATTAGTCAATAAAATGCCTTGTGAAAAATATCCTAATATAAAGTATAATGATATAAAAGTAGAAGATTATTTTCCTAATTATAAGGAAGACCCTGATAGTAAGTCTAAAGAAATAAAACGTCTTATTATTGAAGTACTGTTAAACCCTAATGTTAAAAGTGAGTTTGATACAAAAAGTATTTTAAAAACATTATATGATAAAGATACTATAGATTCTCTTGTTAAAAGTGAATATAAAACTAATACTTCTATTCCTCTAGTTAATACAGACAATAATATTAGTAGTGATATTGATTTAACTAATACTCTAAAAACCAATTCTGAAAAGATAACCACCTATTTAAATAATAGACTTGAAGAATTAAATTTGCTATCAAGCAGTCCTAAAATAAATGTAACAATCACTAAATATGATGATACTTTATATAAAGATATAAATACTATATTAGATCTTATAACTGCAGGAGTAATTTGTGACAAAGTTTATAAAAAAGGTCAGGGTGACTATGCGATCTTAGATTATTTAAAAACAGGTAATAATTTAAAATTCACTTCTAAATATAAGGCAAGAGACTTAGCAACTAGTATAAATAGAGATAATTATATAAAACTTCTATTAGAAAACATTCTAAAAAAATATATTTACATAACTTCATCTAATGGTAAAGACATCATAATAGACTATTTAACACCTCTATTAACTAAAGAAAAAGTACAACCAAAAGACATAGTAAAAGATTTGCTTAATAATGAAGAGATGTTAAAAAGTTGTATTAAACATTTTGATTATAATTTTCTTAATCCGTTATCAGATAAATCTCTAAAAGTAGAAAAAATAACAAAGGAAAGTCAAAATTTAAATATTAACAAAGCTAATGATATGCTAGTAGAATTAAAAAGAATAGATAATATACTTAATTAGGGAGAAAAATAATGGAGTTATCAAATTATAAAAACATCACTTATTCTAAAATTTTTATATTACTATCAGCTTTAGCCAAGAATTTATTAGGAACTTTTAATGCCATTTATTTGTATAAACAAGGCTTTTCTTTAACTGAAGTAGTTTCATGGCAACTAACAGTATATATATGCTATATGATTTTTCAACTATTTATACATAGGTACCTGCATAAGTTTAGTAATAAATTCTTAATGGTAATATCCTTTCTATTTTTCCTATGTGCATATTTAAAATTAATTTTTGATCTTCATACAACTTTTGATTTAATAGTTAATGCTATTCTTTTCGGTTTATATGCAAATATCTATTGGAATGTAAGACATAGTCTTGAGTTTAAGACTTTGAATGATAAAAAAATAGGTAGAAAAGTAGGCATAATTTTAATAATTTCTCAAATATCAGAGATATTAGCATCCCTTATTTCCGCTTTTATTCTCGATAACTTTAGTATTATTCCACTGTTTATTACCTCTAGTATCTTAATGGTTATATCTTTAATTTATGTCTTTATGATAAAAGAAAAAAGAAGAAAGCTCCCTAAAGAGTCTATATTTAAGTATTTTAAAACAGTACCTAAAACGACACTATTCCATATTTTCTTAAAAGAAGCATCAACTGTTATGAGTCATTTCTTTTCTTTATACTTGTTCCTTTATGTTTCAAACACATATTCTTTTGCTGGGCTTGCCAACTTTTTCTTAGGCTTAGCAGGAATAATCTTTACTTACTTCTTATCAAAGAAAATAGATGAAAAAAGAGAAAGCTATTTATTATTCTGCACGGTATTAATTTGTACTGCTTATTTGCTAAAAATAAACATAACTTCAGAACTTGTTTTAATAATAGTATTTATGGAAGGCTTTATTAAGCAATTCTTTAATGTTGTCTCTAATAATAATTATTATTTATTAGGCCATAATTTAGAAAAAACTACTTATATTTGTGGTTATGAATTATTCATAAACTTTGCTAGAGTAGTCATTCTCTTAATAGGGTTCTTCTTAACTGGAAGTTTACCTAAACTCATGTATTTTTGCATAGGCTTATTAATTTTATCTGGTTTTCTTCCTTTCAAAATAAAAAAATAAAATTATTTAACGTTGATATTACTAGTTTTCATTTAGTTTACGAAAACTCGTACTTGTAACTTTTCAATTTTTATTATATATTGTTATTGGGAATGAAAATTCCTAGTCATCTAACTCTCTTTACCATCTTAATTAATTTTTGTTTAAAGTCGCCCAAATAAACAAAAAAAGAAGAGTTTAGGTGACTTCTTTTATTTTGTATTAAACTAAATTATTAGTTTTTCTATATATTTTAGCACTTTCAAACATAACTTTCTCTTCATCTTCTAAAGTATCCTTTAATACCTCAAAATAAGGTTTAGAATTATCACTACTTAATAACTATATAAAAGATTAAGAACCTCTTTGTTATCTTTAAATAAGCTAAATAGACTATTAACATCATCAGTTCTATCTTTTATTACTTTCTCAAAATTTATTCTATAAATTAGCGAAAGGTTAGTTAAAGCTTGTCTGATTTTATCAGTATTATAACTTGGATTTAGTTTTCTTCCATTTAAAGTAAGATTATAATGACTTTCTATTTTTTTACTACCATTTCTAGATGCAGCATCAAAGACAATTAAATGTCCACCTTGCTTATCAATAAGCTGGTTAGATAAAGCAATATCATTTAATAAGTATCCTTTGTCATGGAATTCTTTTAATTGCATAGCGCAGTCTATTGCTGCCTTTAATCTTTCTTGATGAGTAAACATTTCCCTATTAATAACATAATCAAAAGTATGAGAATTAGGATAGAAATGCATAATAAATCCATATAATTTATCATCAACTCTATATTCTTCTAGAGGATAAACACTATTTTGAATTGCTTTACTACCTAATAACTCTTCTATAGTAGATTCTTTTTCTTTAGTTAAATTCTTTATAACTTTTATAACAGTCCCATCAGGAAGAGTTTTGTGAGTAGCAAGATAACCAAAAGCCCCTTCCATATTAGGCAATTTCTTAATAAAACATGATTCTCTAAAACTTATATTCATAGTGCACCCCTTTCTAAAAGTACTATATAAAATACCATAAAATTAAAGAAAAATCAAGGTTATACTTTTCTAAAAAAGAAAATTACTGTATAATAGCAGATAGAAAGAAAGGGATAATTATGATTAGTAAACCAAAAGGAACAGTGGATTTAACTGATAAAAAAGCAAGATGTTGGAAATATGTCGAAGAAGTTATTGATTCAGTTATGGAAAAATATAATTATAACTATATTAGAACTCCTATCTTTGAAGCTAGTGAGTTATTTCATAGAGGAATAGGAGATTCTACTGATATAGTTACTAAAGAAACATATGATTTTAAAGATAGAGGAGGTAGATTTATTACCCTTAGACCCGAAGGAACAGCAGGAGTAGTTAGAAGTTATATTGAAAATAAAATGTATGGTACACATAACTTGCCTGTCAAAGTTTATTATAATGGAACAATGTATCGTTATGAAAGACCACAGAAAGGAAGATACAGAGAACTTAGTCAATATGGAGTAGAAGTAATGGGTAGTAGTGATCCAATGATGGATGCTGAAGTAATATCTCTAGCTTACAATATAAATAAAATGTTAGGACTAACTGATACAGTAGTACATATTAATAGTCTAGGAGATAAAGAGTCTCGTGATAAATATAGAGAAGCTTTAAAAAGTTATTTTAAGCCTCATTTAGACGATTTATGTGACGATTGTAAAGAAAGATTTGATAAGAACCCTTTAAGGATTATAGACTGTAAAGTAGATAGTAATAAAGACTACTTTAAAGATGCTCCTAATATATTAGATTATCTAAATGAAGAAAGTAAAGAACACTTTGATAAGGTGTGTGAATACCTTGATTTATTAGAAGTAAAATATGAAATAGATCCTAAGATAGTAAGAGGGCTTGACTATTATAATCATACTGTCTTTGAACTAATGACTGAAGAAAGTAATCTTGCTTTAGGTGGTGGAGGAAGATATGACAACTTAGTTAGTATGTTAGATGGACCTCTAACACCATGTGTAGGTTATGCTGTTGGTCTTGATAGATTAGTTGATGAGATAATCTCTAGAGATATAGATAATGTTAGAGATGATATAGATGCTTTCATTATGTATGTTAATGAAGATGAAAAGAAAAATGCTATTTATCTTGCTAATGAACTTAGAATGTCAGGTTTTGTAGTAGAAACAGAATATACTGGAAGAAGTTTAAAGAGTCAGTTTAAAAGAGCAGATTACTTTAATAGTAAATATTTAATACTACTAAATAGCGATGATTTAAACGAAGGTTTAATTACTATTAAGAATAATAAAACTAAAGAAGAAGAAAAGATTATGATGGAATATATTATTTATTATTTTGATGAACATATAAGTGATGATAATCTACCTACAGATGAAGAATGTACTTGCCATAATCATAATCATGACGAATAAACAACAAGTTGAATTAAAAGAGATATTTAATCCATGTGGTAAACCATATTTATTTTTAATAAAGCAAGAGGAGAGCAAAGTACATATTGTATCATCTTATGATAAAGATTTTTATAAAGAATTTATAAAATTAAAAGAAGACTATTGTAATGATACAATAGCATGTTCTAAAGAAATAAAAGAACTATTAGATAAAGATATATCTTACCTTTTAGATAATTACAGTTTTGATGAAGAATTTATAAAAGAAGGTAAAGACTTATATAGATATGAAGAATTTATGAAAATAGAAAAAGAAGCAGAAACCATAAGAAAAAATACTTTATATGATTGGTCATTATTTAAAGATGGAAATAATTATCAAAAAAATTATATAAATTCTTTATGTGAACTTACAGGTAAAGGTGAGAATTTGTTTTATAGCATTTTAATATATGATGATAATAATACAAAAATAGCTATTAATAGATATATGGAAAATAAATATGTAGTTTATTTTGAAGTTAATAGTTTTGTTACAGGGTTACATTTAATAAATAGAAACTATAAAAAGTTTAGTTATACCGTATTACGACAAGGCAAAGAAGAAATTTTAAAAACTAAAGATGGTGTATCAATAAAAACTTCTTTTTTTAGATTGCACAATATTGAAATTAGTAGACATTTACTAATGCCATATGAAGAAATGATAAAAGTAATAAAAAGTAATGATAGTAGTGATATTTATGAATTATTAGATTATATTGAAGAAAAGATACATAGTAATTATCCAAGAGAAGAGATAAAGAAACATTTATTAGATTGTATATTTGTAAAAGAGTATGAAGAAAAACATAAAGAAGGAGTGAAAAAATATGAAAAAAATTTATTTCAAAGACTTAGAAAATTATTTTGATAAAGAAATAGAACTTAGTGGTTTTGTTGAAAACATTAGAAATATTAAATGGGTACAGTTTTTAGTATTAAGAGACTCTACTGATAAAGTACAAGTAACTATTGAAAAAAGTGATGAAAATAACGCTCTGATGGTAGAGCTAGTTAATAATTTAACTGTAGAATCTACTGTTAAAGTAACAGGAACTTTAAAGAAAAATGAAAATGTTAGATTAAGAGGAATGGAGTTTATTCCTACGAAAATAGAAGTTACTAGTAAGAGTGATGCTGAACTACCTATTAATATTCATGATAAAGATGCTCAACTACTTGATCAAAGACTAGATTATCGTTGGTTAGACCTTAGAAATGAATATAACTTTAATATTTTTAAGATTCAAAGTGATATGGTTAAATATATGCGTGAGTTTATGTATTCTCGTGACTTTACAGAAATACATACACCTAAGTTAATAGGTGCTGCAAGTGAAAGCGGTTCAGAGGTATTTGAAGTAAAATATTTTGATCGTAAAGCTTATCTTGCTCAATCTCCACAATTTTATAAACAAATGGCTATCGCTAGTGGTTATGATAGAGTTTTTGAAGTTGCCCCTGTCTTTCGTGCCGAAAATTC
This sequence comes from uncultured Bacilli bacterium, assembly GCA_944333305.1. The sequence continues at coordinate 11,988 of CALVKV010000009.1, read as the reverse complement.
TAATACTTCTCGTCATACTACTGAGTTTACTGGCTTTGATGTAGAATTTGCCTATATTGATTCATATGAAGACGTTATGGATTTAGAAGAAGAATTATTAACTTATACTTTAAAGAAATTAAATGAAAAATATGGGGAATTAGTTAAAAATCTTTATGGAAAAGAGATTGTTGTTCCTAAAGAGAAGTTCCCAAGAATAAAATTAAGTGATTTATATGATGAACTTGAAAAAAGATATGACTATAAAGTATATGAAAGTGAAAAAAATGACTTAACTACTGAAGCAGAACGTTTAAGTTATCGTTATGCTATGGATGAATTTAACTCAGAATTTATCTTTGTTACAGACTTTCCTAAAGAAAAAAGAGCTTTCTATCACATGCGTAAAAATGATATTCCTGAAGGCTATGATTTAATCTATCGTGGAGTAGAAATAACTACAGGGGCAGAACGTGAACACAGATATGATGTTTTAGTTAATCAAGCTAAAGAAAAGGGACTAGATAAAGATGTAGAGTTCTATTTAGAATTTTTCAAATATGGTTGCCCTCCTCATGGTGGCTTTGGCTTAGGTATTGATAGATTAACCATGTTAGTATTAGGATTACCTAGTGTTAAAGAGTCTATGTTAATATTTAGAGGACCTAACAGATTAAACCCATAAAGTATGTAAATTTACATGCTTTTTTTCTTTTCTTATAGAATAAATTTGTAACTTCCTTTATACTCTTAAGTAAGAGGAGAAAAACGGTGATACTTATGGAAAATAAAAAAAGAGTAGGAATGGTTTTGATTTCCGTATTAACTTTAATTATAGTAGCATCTCTAATCTTTGTAATTAATATTAATTTAACATCAAGCGAAAAACAAACCTTTAATGACGACAGTGAACATTTAACAGAAGAAGAAATAGTTTCATTAATTGAGCTTATAAGTATATATGATAGTTACTTAATTACTTTTGATGGCACTAAAGATTTAAGCACTTTAACTATGCAAGAGAAAATAAATTTTATTGATAGACTACCAAATGCTATTAAACAAGAATTAAATCTTGATTTTGAAAGAGGTGTCAGTTTAAATAAAATAGAATCTGTTTTAAAACGTTATTTAGGTCCTAATACTACTTTTTCTCCTGTTAATTCAACTTGTTATTTAAATGACGGAGATTACTTAATTTATGATGAAAGTACCAAAATGTATAAGGCAGATAGTGATTATCACGCTCACAGCGCCTATACTCCGCCATCTATAGAAAACTATTATGTTGAAGGAAAAAGACTTGTCGATGGTGATAAATTAGTCTATACTATTACGTTAAAAAAAGCTTTCGCTTACCCTAACAGTTCTCTATATTATGGCAGTTATACAGACTTAGTTAATAATACTAATTTAGTAGTAAATTTGTATAAAGAATATGAAAATTATGATCAAGAAGAAATTACTTCACTATTAGAAGCTTATCAAGATGAGTTTACAACTTATACCTATGTCTTTGAAACAAGAGATAGCCTTAATAATAGTTATCTAGTAGAACTGGCTAATCAAAAGAGTCAAAGTGAATTTTAAAAGACCTTAACTATTTCTAGTTAAAGTCTTTCCTTTTTGATAACCATCTGCAAAGCTTTTCGCTTCTGTAAATAATTCTATAGTTCTAGAAAAATTTTCGTGCCCTTTATCATTATATCTATAAGCTATAAAACCATCTTCATAATCCCTAACACTTTGATAATGTGCTGCAAATTGATTAATATTTTCTTTAATGAAATTTGTTCTTAATATGTTTAATCCTTCATTCAAATCACTAACTAAAGTTATTCCATTATTAATAGTTATATAATCAAGTCCATTATTATTTTCATTTTCTCTAACTGTCTCAAATTCTTCTTCCAAATAATCAACACTTCTTCTAGCAGATGCTAAGAATCTTCCTCTTTCAGAAACATTTAAAGTTTTATATTGAGCCTTTTTTACTAGTTCAAAAAATATATTTTCATGCTTTGCCACATTTTTTTCTTTTAATACTTCAACCATTTCAATCATAAAAACCTCCGAAAACTATTATACTGCAAAAGAAAGATAAAAGCAAAAATATTATAGAAATTGTTATCAGCTAATAGAATTTTCTTTTCTATTGTGCTAAACTAATAACTGAATTGTTAAAGTCACAAAGAAAAGAGGTGTTATCATGAATAATCAAGATATTATTAATGAAGTCAGAAGAAAAAATGATATTGTTGATATAATTGGTGAAAAAATACCTCTTGAAAAACGCGGTAAAAACTACTTTGGTGTTTGTCCTTTTCATGATGATACTAATCCTTCTATGAGTGTATCTCGGGAAAAACAGATATATACTTGTTTTTCGTGTCATGCTACTGGGAATGTCTTTACATTTCTAATGAATTATGAACATAAAGAATTTAGTCAAGTTTTAAGCGATCTAGCATCACGTGTTGGTATTACTCTAAATGGTGTTAGAGTAAAGAGGTCATCAACCAAATATGATGAATGGTATAAAGCCTATGACCTTGCTAATAAATATTATCAAAATAATTTGCTTAGTAAAGAAGGAGAAGCAGCTCGTAATTATCTTAAAGCAAGAAACATAGATGATGAGACAATTAAAGAGTTTGAAATAGGTTATTCTCTAAAGAGTAGGGATGATTTAACAAAACTACTAACTTTAAAGGGAAATTCTCTTGATTTTCTTAATAAGATAGGGCTTGCTAACGAAGATCATGATATTTATACAGCACGACTTATGTTTCCTTTACATGATTTAAATGGCAAAGTAATAGGCTTTAGTGGTCGTATTATTACTAATAGTAAGCAAAATAAATATCTTAATACTAAAGAAACAGAACTATTCAAGAAGGGTAAACTATTATATCACTACCACATTGCCAAAGAAGCCGCTAGAATTAGTAAATCAGTCATCATTATGGAAGGCTTTATGGATATTATAAGAGCTAGTACTGTTGGTATAAAAAATACTGTTGCAACTATGGGTACTGCTTTAACAAAAGACCACATCAAAGAGATTAAAAGGCTTTCTAATAATATAATCCTATGCTTTGATGGTGATAATCCAGGAATAAAAGCAACAATAGCATCAGGTGAACTATTTGCAAGTGAAGGACTAGAGGTAAAAGTAATATCTCTACCAGGTGATGATGACCCAGATACATATATCTTAAAGAATGGCAAAACTGCATTTGAAAGTTTGATAAATAATGCCATTTATTATAGTGACTTTAAAATTAGAAACCTATCTCGTAATCGTAATTTTGCAAGTAGTGAAGATAAGGCTAACTATATACATGAAGTCTTAAAGGAAACTTCTAAAATAGAAGATAATATCAGAGTAGAAATAATTCTAAAAGACCTTGCAAAAAAGTTTGAAATAGGGTATAATACCCTAGAAAAAAGTTTTCAGGAGTTAGTAAATGCAAAGAATGCTGAAAATTCTAAAAAAAATGAAAAACAATTAATTACAACTTCTAAAACTTCACACCTTAAGAAAAATGATAAGTATCAAAAAGCAAGCCTCAGTGTTATATATTACATGTTAAATAAACAAGATATAATAGATGTGGTAGAAAGAGAACATTTGATATTCCCTACCGAAGCTTTAAGAGCATTAGAAAGTGAGATTGTTTATTTTTATCATAAGTATGGCTTTATTAATGAAGCTGACTTTTATACTTACCTAACGCCAAAGAATGAATTAGTTAATCTTTTAAGTGAAATAATAGAGTTAGATTTGAAAGATACACTTACTAAAGATGAATTGTTTGATTATTTTAAAGTAATAAGAGAGTATAACTATAAAAAAACAATTGAAACACTTGAAGAAAAAATAAAAAATGAATCTGATCCTACATTGCAACTTAAATATGCAGAAGAGATTAGAAAATTAAGAATAGGGGAGAATTAAAATGGTAGAAGAAATTAAAACAATGGCTGAAAGAAAAGAGAAACTTATTAAATTAGGTAAGGAACAAGGATATATTACTTATGAACAATTAGCAAATGAATTAAAAGGTCTTGAAGTAGATAGTGATAGTCTTGATGATTTATATAATAGTCTAGTAGCATTAGGCATAGATATAGTTTCTGAAGATGGCAGCGATGATGCAAGTGGAGAAGAAATAACAGAGCATACTAAAACAGAAGACTTAACAATGTCTAAAGATATCAAAATAAATGATCCTGTTAGGATGTATTTAAAGGAAATAGGTAGAATACCTCTTTTAACTAGTGATGAAGAATTTGAATATGCCGAAAGAGCTGTTGATGGTGATGAAGAAGCAAAAAGAATATTAGCAGAATCTAATCTTCGTTTAGTAGTATCAATCGCTAAACGTTATGTAGGAAGAGGAATGCTTTTCCTTGATTTAATTCAAGAAGGAAATATTGGTCTTATGAAAGCCGTTGAAAAATTTGACCCTACAAAAGGATATAAATTTTCAACATATGCAACATGGTGGATTAGACAAGCAATTACAAGAGCAATAGCAGATCAAGCTAGAACTATTAGAGTTCCAGTTCATATGGTAGAAACAATTAATAAACTAGCTCGTATTCAAAGGCAACTTACTCAAGAATTAAATAGAGAACCAACTGATGATGAAATAGCTGATAAACTAGAAATACCTGTAGAGAAGGTACGAGAAGTATATAAAATTAGTCAAGATCCTGTCGCTTTAGAAACACCTATTGGTGAAGAAGACGATTCTCATTTAGGAGATTTCATTAAAGATGATAGAATGATTGGACCAGAAGAATATACAACAGAAGAAATGTTAAAAGAAGAACTAGCTAGTGTTCTTTTAACATTAACTGATAGAGAAGAGAAAGTATTAAGATTAAGATTTGGTCTTGATGATGGACAGTGTAGAACCTTAGAAGAAGTAGGACAAATCTTTGGTGTAACAAGAGAGCGTATTAGACAAATAGAGGCAAAGGCTTTAAGAAAATTAAGACACCCATCTAGATCAAGAAAATTAAAGGATTTCTTAACAGATTAATGAAAATAAATAGCAGATTAAAAACAATAGGGGATTTAGTTCCCCTTTCTTCATATCCCTTAGACATAGGATGTGATCATGCTCTTTTGTCTATTTACTTAGTTAAAGAAAAAGGAATAAAAAAAGCTCTTGCCAGTGATAATAAAAGTGGTCCTTTAAAGAAAGCAAAAGAAAATGTAAATTTTTACAAAGTAAAAGATAAAGTTAAACTAGTAGAAGCCGAAGGACTAGATTCTTATGAAGAAGGAATAGATACTATCACTATTTCTGGTATGGGTGGACTAAATATTAATAAAATACTAGATGATAATAAAAAATATCTAAAAAATATAAATACTTTGATATTATCTCCAAATAATTATTCTATTGCCGTTAAAAGAAAACTAACAAAATTAGGATATCATATAGAAAATGAAGTCTTAGTTAAAGAAAATAATATAATCTATGAAATACTAGTTTTTAAAAAGGGAAGAAAATACTACTCTTATAAAAAATTATTTTTAGGGCCAATTTTAATGACTAAACAAGATAATATTACTAAAGAGTATTACAAAAATATCCTAGCTAGCAAAGAAGCATTATTGCAAGCTTTACCTAAATCATTTACAAATAAAATTAGAGTAACTAAAAAAGAAATTAAATATTTAGAAGAAGTTATAAATATTTAAGGTATTACTAAATTATTTAGTAATATCTTTTTTGTTAATGCCAATAACTGCCCCCACACTAGTAGTTAATAGAATAATAATACTATAAATAATCGCTCTAGTATCAAAAGAACTATTAGTTATTAATTTTAATATAACCATAACAAGTAAAAATATTGCCCCTAACTTTAAGCCTTCAACAATACCATATTTATTAGAATTTTTACCTAAAAATAGAGCATTAATAAATAGTACACCTAATACTATAACCATCTTCATAATATTGTAAATATTATTATTAATAATATCAAAATAATAAAGAGTATTTAATATAAGTCCTAATATCATTATGCTAATAAAAATAGTTAAAATAAATTTTCCTAACTTTTTTAAATAATTCATTAAAGCATCACCTAATAAACATTATGTAAATATACAAAGTTATATTACATTTTTATGCACTAACTCAAAATATTAGTTTGTTTTTTTACCAGTTTTGTTTTATAATTTAAAATAAGGAGGATTAAAAGATGAGAGGTAGAGAAAAAGGATTTACATTAGTAGAACTATTAGCAACTATTATTATATTAGGCTTATTATCAGCAGTTATTTATGTGAGCGTGACAAGTATTTTAAATAGAGGTAATGATAGTTATTATGCTTCCCAAGAAGATATGCTCATTCTAGCAGGAAGAGAATATTATGCAGATCATAGAAGCGAACTGCCAGATGAAATTGGAGATACATCTAATGTAACGTTAGAAACACTAATTGACCAAAACTATATAAATCCTATTAAAGATAGAAATGAAAATGATTGTGACTTTGAAAATAGTGGAGTAACAGTTCAAAAAATAACAGAAAGAGATTATCAATACTATGGCATTTTAGTATGTAATGGTGATAATTATACAACAGATGCCGACGAAGCCAATCCGACAATAAAGTTTAATCCAAATAAAGAATCATCACAAAATCCTATAAATGTTACTATGAGTGTAACAGATAATGTAGAAGTAGCAAGTGTTAGATATGTAATTACTAAAGATGGCGAAACATATCAAGATAGCGGTTATCAAGCCTATAATGGCGATATTAATATAACCTTAACAGACTTAGGTTTATATGAAATAACTGGCTACGCTATTGATACAAGCGGAAATATGACATCTAGAAATTCAGGAAAATATTCAATTTATAGAGGAATAGATTGTAGTGAAGTCGTATTTGATAGTAGTAAAACAGCATCTAATGAAAATATAACTGTAAAAATAACTGTTCCAGATAATACTTATAGATGGGAATTAAGTGAAAAAGTAAATGGAGGAGACTATCAAGTAGTTAATTCTTATATAGGAAGCGAGAATCAAAATATAGAATTTACTACAGAAGGAACTTATCAATTGCGAGCAGTAGTATATGATGAGTATGGAAATAGTTGTGAATCTGTTAGCGATGAATATGCTATAGATAAAACTGCTCCAGAATTATCAGTAGTATTAAAGAAAAAAAATAGTTCATCAGATTTAAATTCTTCATCTAACATCAGTAATTTATCTGATTATTCAAATAATACTTGGTATAGTGGTTATGTCGTATTAAGAGGAAGTTGTAGCGATAATACAGGAGATTGTACAGTCTCATATAAAGTAACAGGAGCCTCAACTAATACAGACGGTTTTGTAAACGGAACTACTCGTAATATTAATGCCCAAGGCACTTCAACAGTACAATATGTTGCAACAGATGAAGCAGGTAATACTACTACTAAAAGTTTTACAATAAAACTAGACAGAACAAAACCCACAGTTTCATATAATATCGGTGGTGGTATTTATCCTAATAGTAGTCTTAAAATATGTGCGACAGCACGGGATAATGAAACTATTAAATCAATAGAAATGCAGCCTTGGAAAAATGGTAAAAGAATAACTCTTCTAACCGAGAGTGATAATCAAGTTTGTTATACATTGTCTGGTTATGGAAAGTATACTATTTATACAAAAGTTTGGGATGGAGCATCTAATATCCAAAGTACTACACCTCAAAATAGCAATAAATATTATTATCAAAATTATACTCTTAAAAGCCCAAAGTCAGTTACAGTTTTAAATACTAACTATTATGTATGCCCAGAAGATAGAGAAATACCTACTAAAGAGCAGTGTAAAACTGGAGAATATAATACTATGTATGTAGATAATGTAAGAGTCACTAATAATACAACTGTCAGCTTTCGAGTAAGGGTACATATGAATAATTGGAGTAATACTTGGGAAGATAATCAGTCAAGGACGCTTTGTATTGCTAACGCTAATAATAGATGTGTAAGAAACCTTGATACATTTAGTATAGCAAGCTCAGGGTGGTTAGGAACAGGACAAACTAGAACTCTTGGAACCTACACAGTTAATGTTTCTTCCTTTGCAGCCGGATATTATAGAATTATTATTGATGGAGCAAGCCAAAAATTTAGATTTAAAACTAGTTCTGGTATGAAAAATACCTTTAGAGTAACGGGGTGATTTAAATGATGAAAAGTAAAAAAATAGTACTTACATTAGCATCTTTAGGTGTAGTTTTATCTTTAGCCGCTGTGATTATTTATACAATTACAACTTTAAATAGTAATGCTTTAAATTATCAATATGTTGGTACACCCTCTAATCATTATGTTGTTGTAAGTGACGGAAAAAAATATGGATACATAACAGAAGATGGCAAAGAAGTTACTTCGTTAAAGTATGATATTATGGACAGTATGAAGCTTGATGATTATACTATAAATTTAGATGGCTTTAAATTTGTAGATGGATTAGCTCAATATACTGAAGATATGAACTATGGACTTTTAAATGAGCAGGGTAAGGAAATAATAGATGCAGACTATAGTAGTATAGAAGTAATAAATAAAAATTTAATAATAGTATCAGATAATAATTTCTATTTTATAAACCAAGATAATGAAAAATTATTTAATCAAGAGTTTGAAATGATTACTAGCATTGAGGGACTAGATAGCATATTTATAGTAAGTAGTGATGGAAGACAAGCTTTGATTAATAATAAAGGAGAAATTTTAACAGAATATAAATATGATTCAATCTATGAACTTGTTGATTCTTCTAGTAATAATTATGTTTTTTGTGCTATGTATGGTGATTATACTGATATATATTTATATAATAGTGAAACCTTATCATTTACTAAACTAGATAACTTTGATAATTATACTCCTACAATCTTTAATGATAGCAATATCTATTTTGTTAGTCCAACTGGGCTTTATAGCATATATAATATAAATACTAATAATATAATAACTTTAAATAATAATTACACTGCCATAGGGCCTTTTGTTAATTCTCTAGCTTTCGCTATAAATAGTAATAATCTAGTTGGCTATATCAACGAAAAAGAAGAAACTGTTATTGACTTTCAATATGATTATAATAATACGGAAAGTTTTACTACTTACGGCCTAGCCGTAGTTGGTAAAGATAATTTAGTTGGTGTTATCAACACTGATAATGAACAGGTATTGGATTTTAACTACTTAAATATTAATATTATAAATAATAATAGATTCTTAGTATTAGATCAAGATAATAATAAATATATAATAGATGCTAAAGGAAATAGAATAACAGAAACTGATTATGATAATATTGAATTAACAGACTATCCTAATATATTTATTGTAAGTAAAGTTTCTAATAATAAAACGCTTTATGGTATAATTAATTCTGATGGAGAAGAAATTATACCTGTAGAGTATGAAGATATTAAAATAAGTGATGATTATTTTGTACTTAAAAGAAAGGATAATGAATTCTACATAGAGAAAAGATAAGGATGTGAAAAAATGAAAAAAATAATTTTGACAGGGGATAGACCTACAGGCAATCTACATTTGGGACACTATGTAGGGTCTTTAAAAAATAGAGTTGAACTACAAAATAAAGGTGACTATGATGAGATGTATGTTTTTATTGCCGATGTTCAAGCTCTAACTGATAACTTTAACAATCCTAAGAAAGTTAGAGATAATATTATAGAAGTAGTGATAGACTATTTATCTGTCGGACTAGCCCCTTCTAAAGTAACTATCTTTATTCAAAGCATGATTTCTCCTTTATGTGAACTTACTATGTATTATATGAACTTAGTAACGCTATCAAGATTAGAAAGAAATCCAACTGTAAAGAGTGAAATTAAACAAAAAGAATTTGGTAATAGTATTCCTGTAGGCTTTTTAAACTACCCAATAAGTCAAACTGCCGATATAACCGCTTTTGAAGCAACTGTTGTTCCAGTTGGTGATGATCAATTACCTATGATAGAACAAGCAAGAGAAATAGTTAGAAGTTTTAATAATATCTATGGAGAAACATTAGTAGAACCAAAAGCCGTAATTCCTGATAATGAGGCTTGTAGAAGATTACCAGGTACAGATGGTAAAGCTAAGATGAGTAAGTCTCTTGGCAATTGCATCTATTTAAAAGATGATAGCGAAACAGTTAAGAAAAAAGTTATGAGTATGTATACAGATCCTAATCATTTAAAAGTAGAAGATCCTGGTAACACTAAAGATAATCCTGTATTTATCTATTTAGAAGCTTTAGCTACTGATGAACACTTCAAAAAATACTTACCTGAATATAACAACCTTGAGGAATTAAAAGCTCACTATGAAAAAGGAGGCTTAGGAGATGTCAAAGTAAAGAGATTTTTATATGATGTCATAGAAGATACCCTAAAGCCTATAAGAGAAAAAAGAAAGTATTATGAAGAAAATATAGACCTTGTTTATAACATTTTAAAAGAAGGTAGTGAAAAAGCTTTAAAAAAAGCAGAAGCTACTCTAAAGAAAGTAAAGAAAGCTATGTTAATAGATTATTTTAATTAAATGAATACGATATTTAAATATACAAAAACCTTGTTTCATTATCTTTGAAACAAGGTTTATTTAAAATTTTTAATATACAAAAATAGATAAAAGTATTAAAGCACTATTATGTATAGCATGCATTATAATAGATGGATAAATACTTTTTGTATCATAATAAGTTAAAGCAAAGAAGAAACCTAAGCTACCATATGGAATTATATATAAATATTCTAATATATTGCTACTACCGATTACATGTAAAAGGCCAAATATTAATCCAGAGCTGAAAGCATACACCCATTTATTTTTAAATAATTTAGATACACCTTTTCTAAAGGTAAGTTCCTCTGCAATAGGAGCAAGTATGCCTGCCGTAAATAACATTAAATAAGGAGTAGAACTAACTAAGGTCTGTACAGCTTCTTCATTACTAGAGGTATTTAAATTAGCAATCAAGCCAATTATTATATTAGATATACACATAATCATTAATCCCACAAACCAATATTTGAAAGCAGTATCCATATTTAATTTTATATTCTTTTTAAAAATCTTAAATTCTGTTTTTAACTCTTTAAAATATAAAATAATTAATACTAATACTAATATTACATCCACAAATGTATTAGCAATCGCAAGATCATTTGCGGTATAATTATTAACATCAATATTAAATAACATTATAGGTATTATTTGTAAATAACTACTGAAGTAAAATAGCATAAATGTTAATAACCCTTTACATATTTCTAGAACCCTTTCTCTTGTAAAAACATTCTTCATTTATATCACCTACTATATAATAATATCATTAAATATCTTTTTTGACAAAAATAATTTTATATAGTATAATTAACCCAAGAAAGGAGTGAAGTTTAAAACTTCACTCTTTAGTTTGTAAGGAGGTAGTTATGGAAGAAAAAGTAAAGTCTTTAGTAGATAATAAAATTAAAGATTTAAATCTATTTGTAAGTAGTGTTTATTATTCTACTGAAGAAGGAGTAAAATCTTTAAATATTGAGCTTGATAGTGATGAAGTTATTGATGTTAATAAAATAACAGAAGCGACTAAAATAATTAATCCTATAATGGATGATAATAATTTATGCAATGATATAGATGTATTAGATATACATTCAAAAGAGAAAGGAGATAATTAAAATGAATGGAAAAGAATTTCTTAATGCCGTTGATTTAGTAGTTAAAGAAAAACATATTGATAAAGAAATTATTTTCGAAGCAATGAGAAATGCTTTAACTAGTGCATATAAGAAGAATGCAAAGACTAAAAATAATAATGTAAAAGTTCTAATCAATGAAAATACCGGAGATATTAAAGTATTCTCTTATTTAACAGTTGTACCAGATGATAAAATGACTAAAGAAGAGTATGAAGATGCTATATTTGAACGTTATG
>CALVKV010000008.1 GCA_944333305.1 uncultured Bacilli bacterium | reverse complement strand
TAAAAAGATGTATGGTTGGATAAATAATAATGGTACATATTATTATGCAGATCCTACAACAGGAGAGCTTGCTACTGGTTGGACTGTTGTTGATGGTAAAAGATATTTCTTTGGTCTTACTACAAAGAGAATGATGAAAGGAAAACTTACATATCCTGTTGATGGTAAAGTGTATTATTTAAATCCTAATACTGGAGAATTGGTTACAGGACATCAAGTAATAAATGGCAATGATTATTATTGTGATGAATTTGGAGTTTTAGAAAAAATTCAATATAATCCCCCATATTACAATCAAAAAGATGCACAATGGGGATATTTAAATTATGGTTTAGGTGTCTTTCGTTCTACTGGTTGTGCTCCTACTGTTATGGCTATGGCTTTTTCTAGTATTTTAGGCAAAACTATTTTACCTACTGATGTTGCTAATTATCTTTATTATAATACTAATGAATTTAATAAATATATTAAAGGATCTACTGGTATGGCAATAATTTATGCTAGTAATTATTATCATGTTAGATATACACCTCTTACTTCAAAAGAAACATTAGCATTGGCTTTAAGTGAAGGAAAATTAGTTTTTGCAGCGATGGGAAATGGTAGGTTTGCTACTACTACATATAATCATGCTATTCTTTTGAGCAGGTACCAAGATGGCCAAACTTATGCCTATGACCCTTTGGATTCTTCAAAGAATGGTTGGGTTGATATAAATATAATTATTAATGAGCAAAGCAAGGATCCAGATGATTCTAGGGGCGGGTCTAATTTTTATGCATTAGAGGAATATTAGAATATATAGGTGTTTTGCTTTATTGTAAAAGCTGACAATATTTGCTATACTAATGACATATGATTTTCTATTTATAATAAAGGAAGAGTTGATAGAGTGAAAAAATTGAACATTACTTTTTGTAGTTTTCCGGATTTTTCTGGTAATGCTAAGGCTTTGTATAATTATATGAAAAAGAAATATAAAGATGGTATGAACTATACTTGGATTGTTACTTCTGAAGTTTTTAAAGAAAAATTAAGTTCTAAAAATATTAATGCTATAGTTTTAGGTACTGATGAGTTTAAAAAATATATAAAGAAAACTGATGTTTTTTTTACTACACATTGTAATTTAACTGGTGATAAGACTGACAAAGCAATGTATATAGAATTATGGCATGGAATTAGTTCAAAAAAAGTTGGTTTTATGATGAGTAATATTTCTAATGCTGATAAGGCATGGTATGAGCATTTAAGCAAAACAGTTGACTATTTTATTGTTCCGTCTGAATTTTGGACGACTATCTTTTCTGCTAGATTTAATGTTAATATTAAGCAAGTATTACCTATTGGTTATCCTAAGCTGGATTTTATAAAGAATAAGAATGCTTTTAAAAATTTATCTAAATTACTTAATAAAGATTTATCTAATTATAAAAAAATTATCTTTTATATGCCTACGTTTAGAAAAGGCTGTGGTAGGGAAGATGGTATTGTAGCTGTTAATAACATTTTAAATTTATATAGTTATGATGAACAAAAACTAATTTCTTTTTTAGAAAAAAATAACTATTTATTATGTATAAAAGAACATCCTAGTGAGGAAGTACAATTTTCTACTACAATAGTATCTGATAATATTATTTTAATTGAAAATAGTAAACTAGAAGAAATGTACTTTGATGTTTATGATATTTTAGATGCAGCTGATTTGCTTATTACAGATTATTCTTCTTTAGGAATTGAGTTTTTATATTTAAATAAGCCTTGCGTTTATTTAAATACTGATGTAGATTCTTATAATCAAAGTAGGGGGATTTGTTATAATAATTATGAATTTTGGCTTACTGATGGTGTTAACACTCTAGATAGTTTATTAAATAAGATTGATCAATATTTTTCTTGTAATGATAATTTGCCATTAGAATTAGAAGAAAAAAGAAATCTATGGTTTGGGAACTTAAAGAATGGTGGTTGTGAAAATATTTGTTCTTATTTTTTTAGTGATGATGGTAAGTTGAAAGTTAAACCTTATATTAATTCTAATCGACAAGTAGTTTATTTAAATAAAAAAATTGAAAAACTTGAGGAGAAAAAGAAATATTACGAGAGACTTAGTAAACAAAGAAAAGAAGAACTTGATTTAGTTTATAATTCTAAATCATGGAAATTATTAGAAAAGTTAAGAAAGATTAAGAATTATAAGAGGTGATGAAAATGAAAACATTTGCTATTATTCCTATAGCTGGTAAGGGAGTTAGGTTTGGTTCTAATTTACCTAAACAATTTATTGAAGTTTATGGCAAACCATTATTTATTTATACATTAGAAAAGTTTCAAAATAATTGTGATGTGGATTACATATTAATTGCTTGTTCTAAAGATAATATGCAAATAGTTAAATGCTTGATAGATAAGTATAAATTAACTAAGGTATATAAGTTAGTAGAAGGTGGCTCTGTTCAAATAGAATCTATTATAAATTGTATAAAATCAGTAGATGATGAACTTTCTTTGGATGACAAGATAATTGTTCATGTTGGTAATCGTCCTAATCTAAGTGACGAACTTATTTCTAGGTGTTTAAAAAAATATGATGAAATAGGGCCTTTGTCTACAGTAGTTCCTTGTATTGAAGTTATGGTTAATACGGAGAATGATAGCATCATACCAAGGGATAAGACAGTTAGAGTGCAAACTCCACAAGTTTATTCTTTTGGTGATTTAAAAAGTATTATATATAACGTCGATTTAAATAATATAAAAGCGAGCACATTGTGTGACTTATTAATTTTAAACAATAAGAAGGTTAGTTTTGTAGATGGAGAATTAGCAAATTTTAAAATTACATATAAAGAGGATTTAAATATTTTTAAAGCTATTGTATTTAGCCGACAAAATAAGGAAAATTAAGCTATAAGATGAGAGGAAAAAACAGATGAAACAAAGACAATATTATAAAAGTTTTGATATTTTAAAATTTGTTTGTGCGATTATAATCGCCTGTGTTTATCATTATCAAAATGATTTTCCAGATGTTACATTATTTGCAAATGTTCCTTTTGTAAATAAGTTATCAATGTATGGATATATGTTAGTTGAACTTTTTTTTATAATTTCTGGTTTTCTTTTTTTTGTTAGTTATTTTAATAAAATTAAGGATAATGATATGAATATTAAAACTTTTTTAAAAAAAAGATATATTAGATTAATTTTTGTAGCAGGAATTACAACTTTTATAATGTTTATCTTACAACAAGTTTATTATTTAAGAAATGGTACTTTTTGGATATGGGGAAATAATGATTTGGGAAATTTATTATTACAACTTGTTGGTATTCAACACTGGTTAGAACCAAATATAGTTTCGTTGAATAATGCAGTATGGTATATTAGTGTTTTGCTTCTTTGTTATATAGTTTTCTTTTATATTTCTAAACTAGTTGTGAAAAAGAAAAATATATTTATATTTTTACTTCCAGTTGTAGTGGCCTTATTAGTACAGAAGTATGGTTTAAATATTCCTTTTTTAAATTATAATGTTACTAGAGGATTAGTTTCCTTCGGTATTGGTGTATTTCTTGGTTGTTTAACTAATAATTTAAAAAATAAGAAGTCTATTTCTATATCTTCTTTTATTGCTTTGATTATAGTAGGATTACTTTATGTTTTTCTTGGTGATCCTATAGTTGGTGATTTATTATTCTTTTTGACATTTATTGTATATCCATTATTAATATTATTTTTAATAAGTATAGATAATAAATTAAAATTTATTAATGATAAAGTTACTAAATATTTGGGTAGTCTTTCTTTTGGTATTTATTTGTGGAATTTACCAATTCAGCTTGCAACTATTTTATTAAATCAAACTTTTAGGCTTAATTTTAATTACGATTCAATTTCCTTTTTCTTAATTCAAATTGTAATTCATATTTTGATTGCTATTATTTCATATCATTTATTTGAACGAAAGTTACTACCTTTTTTTGAAAAAAGATTTATAAAAATTATTAATTTTTTTAAGAAATCTAATCAAATAAATGTCAAAAGTTTTTAATTATTAGAAATATATGTTATTATAATTATGAGGTGTTATTTAATGACAAATATGAAAAATATTATTGCAAATTTTAAACATTATTGGTTTTTAATGACTCAATTAATATCTAGAGATTTTAAAGTTAAATATAAAAGATCTGTTTTAGGTGTAGTATGGAGTCTTTTGTATCCAATATTATTATTAACAGTTATGGCAATTGTTTTCTCACAAATGTTTAGATTCCAGGTTGAGGGAGTAAACTATATTGTTTATTTAATGACTGGTATTATTATGTGGAATTATTTTAGTGAAGCTTCAAATACAGCGATGACTTCTGTTGTTTCTAATTTTTCGCTTATAAATAAAGTTTATATTCCAAAATATATATTTCCAGTTGCTAAATGTATATTCGTAGGTATTAATTTTGTTTTAACATTAATTCCTTGGTTAATAATTATTCTGTTATCTAATTTTGGACTTGGGCAATATCCATGTAGTTTTAATATCTATTATTTATTATTACCATATATATTTTTGTGCTTATTTATATTTACAGTGGGAGTAAGCTTATTTTTATCATGTGTTTCCGTATTTTTAAGAGATGTCTTTTATATTTATGGTATAGTTTTGACAATGTGGAATTATTTAACTCCAGTTTTCTATAGTATTGAAATATTACCTGCTACTTTACAAACATTATTTAAGTTTAATCCTCTATATCAATTTTTAACTGCTGCTAGAGAGATAGTACTATATGGTAGATCACCATCTATTTTAACTTTGGTATTATTGGGAGTAATTGCCCTTGTTACTTTGATAGTTGGAGCAATTGTCTTTAAGAAAAATCAGGATAAATTTATCTACTATGTATAAGGAGGAAGTTTATGATTAAGTTAGAGCATGTATCAATGAAATTTAATTTGGGTATTGAAAAAGAGTTTTCTATTAAACAAGCTTTTGTTAATTTCTTTAGCTTTAATAAACCAAAAAAGAAAAAAGAAGAGTTTTGGGCTTTGAAAGATGTTTCTTTTAGTGTAAAAAAAGGTGAAGTGGTAGGATTAATAGGTAGTAATGGAGCGGGTAAGTCTACTTTATTAAAAGTTGTAAGTGGTGTTATGAAACCAACTAAAGGAAAAGTAACAGTTAATGGAGTTATTTCTCCAATGATTGAACTTGGTGCTGGTTTTGATTCTGAACTTACAGCTAGAGAAAATATTTTCTTGAATGGTGCAATTTTAGGATATTCTAAAGATTTTTTAGAGTCTAAATTTGAAGAGATAGTAGAGTTTTCTGAATTACGAGATTTTTTAGATGTACCTGTTAAAAACTTTTCTTCAGGTATGACGGCAAAACTTGCTTTTTCTATTGCTACTATTGTTAATCCAGAAATTTTAATTGTTGATGAAATTTTATCTGTTGGTGATATTAAGTTTCAAGAGAAAAGTAAACATAAAATGTTGGAAATGATTAAGGGTGGTACAACAGTACTATATGTTTCTCACTCACTTGATTCAATTAGAGAATTATGTGATCGTGTTATTTGGCTTGAACATGGTAAAATTATAAAAATTGGAGATACTAAAGAAATATGTAAAGAGTATTATGATGCTCAAATGAAAAAGTAGGAGGTATAACTATGCAGAAATATATACATTTAGTATGGTTCGGCGGGAAACCATATACTAAACTTACTAAGAAATGTATTAAGAGTTGGAAAAAGTATTTACCTGACTTTGAAATTATTGAATGGAATGAAAATAATGTTGATTTAAATGAATGTCCATTTATTAAAGAAGCTTATGAAAATAAAAAGTGGGCTTTTGTAGCTGATTATGTTAGAACGAAAGCAATTTATGAGATGGGTGGTATTTATTTGGATACTGATATGATGATTACTAAGAATATAGATTTTTTACTTGATAAAGAAACATTTCTTGGAGTAGAAGATTCAATGATGGTAAATGCTGCTGTATGGGGAGCATCTAAACCTAAGACATATTTTGCTAAAAGAATGCTTGATTATTATAGAAGTTTAGAACATTTTGAAACTGATGATCTTTATAAAATATCTATACCGAGAATAATTACAAAGATTTTAGATGAGTTTGACTTTGATCCTACTAAAAATGAAATTCAAGTATTGCATAAAAATATATATGTTTATCCTAGAGAGTATTTTTATCCTTTGTCTTATAATTTTAAAAATAATAAATTTACAGAAAATACTTGTATGATTCATTATTTCGATGCTACTTGGATTCCTAAATATGAACAAATAGAAATGAAAATGGTAAGAAAATTCGGAGCTAAAAATACGGCGCGTATTTTAAAAGTGTATCGTTTTATAAAAAGAAATGTTAAAAGATGTGCTAAAGTTTGTTTATTTCCAGTTGTTTTATATAGACGCTATAGAAGAAAGATTAGTCCTAAATATTTAGAAAATTTAAGTAATGCTTTAGATGATATTTCTAAGATTAAGAGTGATTATTTAGTTATGCATAATCCTGAATGGTTAGGTGTAACTAGTGCCACAATAGAGCTTTTTGATAGTAGAGTTAGATGTGGCGAGTTGTTAAGAGATAAAGATGTAAAGAAGGTAGGAGAGGCAATTTTAAATAGCAAAGTTAAGCAGGTAGTATTTAGTGCTATGTGTCTAGGATGGAAGGAACTTGCTATATATTTAAAAGAGGAAAATCCTGAAATAAAAGTTAAAGTATTTTGGCATGGTTCAAACTCTCAAGTATCAGAACCTTATGGTTGGAAAAGAAATATTGAGATTATTGAACTTCATAAAGAAGGTATTATTGATGTTTTTGCTACTTGTAAAGAAAGTATTATTCCTTTCTATGAACATGAAGGCTATAAAACAACTCTTATTTTAAATAATGTTATTTTACCTAAAAAAATTAAAGCGAATCCTCCAAAAGATATTGTTAGAATTGGTGTATATGCTGCTAAGTGTGATGATTGGCGTAAAAATATGTTTGCTCAAATTGCAAGTGCTACTTTAATTCCTAATGCTGTTATTGATATGGTACCATTAAATGCAGAAGCTAAAAAGTTTGCAAATGATTTAGGTATAAAATTAGAGGGGTTAGATAAACCTATTCCAAGAGATGAATTGCTTCTTAGAATGAGTAAGAATACAATTAATTTATATGTTACATATTCTGAATGTGCTCCAATGTTACCACTTGAAAGTTTTGAAGTAGGAGTTCCTTGTATTTCTGGTAATAATCATCATTATTTTAAAAATACCGAATTAAAAGATTACGTTATATTAAATAATGAAGAGAATCCAGTTTTAATTGCTGAACAAGTAAAAAAATGTTTAGATAACAAAGATGAAATTATGAAATGGTATAAAGCTTGGAAAAAAGAAAATGATAGGAAAAGTAAAGAAAGTGTTAAACACTTTTTAGAAATGTAGAGTAGGAGGTAATAATTTATGACAATAGAAGGGTTAAATAAACTTAATAAAGGTTCTTATCTTGTTTTATTACCTGATGCTGATTATGATATTAAAGATAGTGTAGAGTTTAGTTTTGATAATGTTATATATTTAGATTTTGAGCTAAATGAAAGTGATGCTAATAAAATTATAGATTATGTTAATAATAAAGGTAGTAAGTTAATAATTTTTGATTGGTCTGAGGCTTATCGCTTAATTTTACCTTATATTAGTAAAAAAAGAGAAATTAAATGGGTTTATAAAAATAATTTAGCAGGTTTAACGACCGGCGGTGTTAGAGCTACTTTTACTAGAATTATGGAGTTTTATGATCGCAACATAGTAAAAGAGATAGCATGTCTTGATAAAGCTACAAGCATTGTATTAAAAAAAGCTGGTTATAGATCTAGTCATCTTTTACTTGATGTTAAAACTAAGTCAAGAAAAAGTAAGAGCAATAATTCTATTGGTTTGATAGGTGATGATTATAATCCTAATCATAATACTTATAATCAGCTTAGTGCTTTAAAATTAGTAGATTACGATTATTGTAAAATAGTTCCTAATATGCCTGCTACTAAACATTTTATTGATTTCTTTGAAATAAAAGCTAAAGAGGTTAATAGTACTTTTGATACTCTTGTTGATAATGACATTAATCTTTATTGTAATTTTACATTTAATAATATGGAATTAATACTAAAAAGTTTAGATTTAGGTATTCCTTGTTTGTTAGGTAATACTGATATTTTTGATGATTATCCAAAGCTAAAACAATATTTAGTTTTAGAAAGTGATGATGATATAGGAGAGATTGCCAATAAAATAAAAATTATTAGAAAAAATAAGAATACTATCTTAAAAGAATATGAGAAATATAGAAAAGAATATACAAATGAAAGTAATAAATTAATAAATAAATTTTTAAGATAATAAATATTTAAGAAGGGTAGTAATATAATGAAAAAAGATAAAATAGGTATTATAAGTATAATAATTATAATTTTATTATTTGGCTTGATGCCGTTGAAACACATTATATTTAATACAGAAATAAATTTTTTCAATTATGTATTAAATTTATTATTAGTAATATTTTTCTTTATATTAAATATTAAAGTCTTTAAAAAGGAACGAAGATTTTATAAACTTATAAATTCAGTTTTAGTTATTAATAGTTTCTTATCATTAATATTTAATTCTTATAGTGGTACTGGCTTTCTTTTACTTTATGCTTTTATTTTATTAATTGCTTTTGCTTGTATGATTAAGACTAAATTAAGATTTGAAATATCTTTAGTTGTTTCTATATCTATTTTAATTTTTAGTTTTATCATTTTAGGACTTTTAAATCTTCTATCTATTTCATTGCTTTTCTTACTTATTATATCTTTAGCTTTACTATATTATATTTATCGTAATAATAAGTTATTTTTTAGTAATTTAGATACTATTGATACAAAAACTATTATTATTTTTTCTGTTTTATTTTTAGTTGCAATTTTAGGTGGGGTAGGTAGATATGTTCATTCATATGATGAATATTCATATTGGGCTTATGCTGCTAAGGTTGCAATTGATCAAGATTCATTATATGCAGTAATTAGTAATTTAGGAGCGACTAGAGCTTATCCTCCAGTTTCTACAATTTGGCACTATATAGTAAGTATTTTTAGTGGATATAGCGAACCTAATTTATATATTGGACTTTCACTTTTAACATTTATTTATCTTATGCCAGCTTTTATGTATATTATTAATAAAAAGGCCTTTACAATTCTTGTATTTTTAATAGCTATTGTTTTCTTTCCATTAATGTTTAATGGTTCTATTACTTATACTTTATTGTATGTTGATCTATTATTAGGAGTACTTTGCGGTTTGGCAATTATATTGGAACATTACTGTAGAAGACATGATTTAAAAAAATGGCCAGTCCTTTTAATTTTATTAATTATAACAATGTTGAAAGCTAATGGCTTTGTATTTGCTTTATCGTTATTACTTTTATTTTATTTAAAAGAATTATCTGTTAATAAGTTGTCTTTTAAAAATATATGGAAAACATTAGTTAAATATATTCTTCCAGGTATTCTTATTCTATGTTTCTTTGTCTTATGGAGATTATTTGCAAGTTTTGATATTGTAAAATCTGTAGCTTACGATTATTCATTAATGCCTGATTCTTTGAAAACTGATTTGTTACCGAAACTTGAACCACAATTTATTTTGAATTTTTATAATAACGTTTTATCGTCTATTGATGAAACTATAGTTTATGGTTTTATCAGTATTCCTTTGTTTGCTTACTTAATTATAACTTTATATCTTATTTATAGAGTTGATTTTAAAGAAAGTAAAGTTAAAAATATATTCTGTTTTCTTTTACCATATATTATTTCTTATGCAGTTTTCTTTTGTTTAACAGCTTTATCATTATTCGTAATGTTTTCTAAATATGAGGCTTCGACCCTTGCTTCTTTTGGAAGATATTTAGCACCTATTAATATGGCACTTATGATTTATGTGTTATATAGGTTAAGTGATACTAAAGAAATTACAACTATTCATGTGTTATCACTTGTTCTTATAGCATTAGTAGGATTTTCTAATATTACTTATTTTCTAACTGATATAAAAGCAAGAAGAGAAACTATGCATATAAGTGAGGCAAGACAAGAAGACTTTGCTATAATAAATGAGAAAACTAGTGAAGATTCTAAAATATTTGTTATTAATCAAAACGATGAAAATACTATAATGCCTTTATGGTATGCTAGGTATTATGTTTATCCTAGGGTTGTTAATGCTAATCCTTATGCTATTACTTGGAAAATAAAAACTCCTTCTAATGAGTGGGATTTACAAGATTGGGGTTTAACTAAAAAGACGTTTATTGATCATATAATAAACTATGATTTTGATTATGTTTTCTTTTATAGTACAACTGATGAGTTGATTGTTCTGTTTAGTAATAATGTAGAGGATGAAAATGATTTAAAAAAATACAAATTATTTAAAGTAGAAAATAAACAACAGCATTTTTGGCTAGAGCCTGTAAAATAAGTTAGTTTATGGAATTTAGAAAAATTTATATTATCCTAAAATATGTTGGAGGTAAATTATGAAATTTTTCAAAAAAATAAGTTATAAAAAATTTATTTTACCGGTTATTGTAATTTTAAGTGAAATTTTTATATATTTTCAAATGATTTATAATAACCAAAATATAACTTTAAAATATCAACTTGTCTTTTTGGCAGTTTGCATTATTTCAAATATTGGTGCACTTATAATTTTTCATTTTTTGAAAAAAAATCGTGATTTAAAAATAGAAAAACTATTTTTAATTATTGCTTCAATATATGGCGGTATATATTTAATTTTTGTACCTGCTCTTTTAGGGACTGATGAATTACCCCATTTTTTAAGACCTTATCAAATTTCTGTTGGTGATGTTATTGTAGCAAATCCAGAAAAAAATGAAACAAAATTACCTAAAGCTATTGGAGATTTTGTTGGAGAAAAAGTAGTTGCTAATCGTTATACTGAAAAATATATATTAGATGGAACTGATTATAGTGATACTATACCTTTATGGAATGGTGATGTTACTTCTATTGATTATTCACCACTTCCTTATATTCCGCAAATAATTGGCTTTTTTCTTTCTAAAATATTTCAGTTAAGTCCTTTAATTATATTATACACGGTGCGATTATGTAATTTTATTACTTGGTTAGGATTAGGATATGCTGCTTTTAAATTATTGCCTGTAAAGAAAATGTTTGCTCTTGTTTTATATACTTCTCCAGCAGTATTATCTTTAGTTAGTACTTGTAGTGCCGATGCTTTTTCTTTGGGCTTATTCTTTGTGTTTATTTCATATATTTTAAATTTAATCCATAATAAAAGAGAGTTTAATAAAAAAGATTTTTTAATACTTGGTTTAATTTCTATAGCTTTTTCTACATATAAGATTTTTTATGTTCTATATGCTTTGTTATTATTTTTGATTCCTAAGGAATGTTTTAAAAATAGCACCAAAAAGAAAATTGCTAATTTATTGCCAATAATTCTTATATCTTTTATTATAGATTTTGTTTGGTTCATGCTATCAGCAGTTGGTCATGTTGGTAATGAAACAGTTCAAAAACAGATTCAATTTATTTTAACGCATCCTTTCAAATACATTTTTATTTTTATAAATACTTTTATTGATTCAATTATAAGTAAGTATTTTGTTAATCTTACAGCTGGTAATGGAATGTGTTATGGTTTAGCGAGAATTAATCAATTATTTATATATGCTTATAGTGGCTGTTTTGTTGCTTCATATTTCTATGATAATAAGAAAGTAAAAATGGGTAAATATAGTAAAATCTTAATTGCTCTTGTTTGTTTGGCAATAGTTGGTTTGGTTTCAACAACATTATATTTAGATTGGACGAGTTCTAGATTAGGTGTAGGCTCTCTTAAAATTGTTGGAGTTCAGGCAAGGTATTTTTGGCTACTTTTGATTCCTATTGCATGTATTTTGCCTAATTGTAAAAGATGTTTAAAAGATGAGAAGAAGCTTATTAAGTTTACTACTATTTTAAATACTATAATATTGGTAAATACGATAAGTTCTTTATTGTTAGCTGTATTTCCAAAATAATACTAATTAATAAAGCGGTTTATGTTGATAATAAACTGCTTTTATTGTATACTTTAATTGGTGATAGTATGACAAAAAAAGATAAACTTCTCTTTGTAATCCCTGCTTATAATGAAGAAGAAAATATTGATAAGGTATTAAAGGAAATAAAAAAGGATATACCTAATGCTGATATTTTAGTAATTAATGATTGTTCTCGTGATAAGACAGTTGATATTGTAAAAAAGAATAATGTTAAGTGTATTTCTAATATTTTTAATATGGGGTATGCTATGGCAGTTCAAACTGGTATAAAGTATGCTGCTATTCATGATTATGATTATGTAATACAGTTTGATGCTGATGGACAACATATTGCTAAGGAAGCTAATAAATTATATGAACATGCAAAGAAAAATAATTGTGATATTGTAATTGGTTCTAGATATTTAAAAGATATGGGTTATCCTTGTCCTAAGTTTAGAAGATTAGGAACAAAAATATTTGAAAAGATTATTAAATGGTCTTGTAAAAAAACAATTGCGGATCCACTATCTGGTTTTCAATGTTTGAATAAGAAAGTTATTAAAAGATATGCGAAGATGGGAAATTATCCGGAATTTCCTGATGCTAATTTAGTTATTGAAATGTTGCTTAACGGATATAAAATAGAAGAGATTCCTGTTAAAATGCGTCTTCGAGAAGCAGGAGAGAGTATGCATGGAGGAATTATTAAACCAATTAAATACATGATTAATATGTTTTATACAATATTTTTTGTATTAATAACATTTTCTAAGAAGAAGGTGAAGGCTCATGAATAATATCTATTTCATTATAATTGCTATTTTATGTATTATTTATATAGGTAGTGTTGTTAGAAAACGTAAGTTTTCTGTTAAAGAGAGTTTCTTTTGGATGGTGGCAGCTTTTTTGATGTTACTTTTATCAATTTTTCCATATTCAATAGATTTTATTGCTAAGTTTTTTGGGGTTGAGTATCCACCAACATTGTTTTTAGTATTTTGTATCATCTTTTTAGTTTTTGTTAATTTTAGAAATAGTAAAAGGATTGCTGAACAACAAGAAAAAATAATAGAACTTGCTCAAAACATAGCAATATTGAAGGAGAAAGAAGATGAAAAAAAGTAAAAAAACTATTGCTTTCTTTAATGGCTTTTATATTCCTCATTTAGGGGGGGTAGAAAGGTATACAAGTAAAGTAGTAGAAATATTAAAAAAAGATTACAATATTATAATAGTTACAACTAATGATAATAATTATCCTAATAAGGAAGAGTTAGATGGCATTAAAGTTTATCGCTTGCCAGTTTATTCTTTATGTAAAAATCGTTATCCATTTTTACATAAAAACAAAGAATATAAGAGTTTATTAGAAGATATAAGAAAAGAAAAAATTGACTATGTTATATGTAATACAAGATATTATCAAACTAGTATTTTAGGTGCTGTAATCAGTAAAGAGAAAAAATGCCCTTTATATATTATTGATCATAGTAGTAATCATATAAGTATAGGCAATAAAGTGCTTGACTATTTTGGCTCTTTATATGAACATTATTTAACAAAGAAAATTAAGAAATATAATCCTAAATTTTATGGAGTTTCTAAAAGATGTAATAAGTGGTTAAAACATTTTGATATTAAAGCATCTGGAGTTTTTTATAATGCTATAGATGATAAGGTTTATGATGAATTCTATAAAAAAGTTGATAATGGCGATACTATTATAATAAGTTATATAGGCAGAATTATTAAAGAAAAAGGTATTTTAAATTTACTTGATGCTTTTGTAGATTTAAGAAAAAAATATTCTAATATAGAGCTTTATGTAGCAGGAGATGGACCACTTTTAGATGGTTTAAAAAATAAGTATACTGATTCTAGTATTCATTTCTTAGGTAAACTTAATTATGAAGAAGTAATGAATTTATGTGTTAAGACTGATATGTTTGTTCATCCTTCTATGTATCCTGAAGGTTTACCTACTTCTATTTTGGAAGCAGGTGTTATGAAATGTGCAGTTATTGCAACAGATCGTGGTGGTACTAAAGAAGTAATCAATAATAATAATGTTGGTTTGATTGTAGAGGAAAATGTTGATGATTTAATTAAAAAAATGAATTATCTTTTGGAAAATAAGGATAAGATGAATGAGTTGAAAGAAAACATTCATAGACGTATTATCCAAAAATTTACATGGAAACAAACCGCAAAATCAATAGAAAAGGAGTTAGAAAATGAAAGATAATAAAATAATAAATGTATGTGTAATTGGTGGAGGAAATATTACTAATACTAGACATATTCCAGCTTTAAGAAAATTAAAAGACGTAAATATAGTAGGGGTTATTAGTGATGTTCAAGGTAAACTAGATTCAACTTGTAAAAAGAATAATATTGAACATGGCCTTTTAGTAAATGATCCTAAAAATGATATAGAAAAGGTAAAGAAATGTGATTGGTTTAAGGCTGTAGATGCTGTAGTTATTGGAACACCACCACAACAACATTATCCACTTGCTAAAATGGCTCTTACTTTAAAAAAAGATGTTTTAGTAGAAAAGCCAATGACAATGAATGTTAAAGAAGCTGATGAATTAATTAAATTAGCTAAAAAGAATAATTTAATTTTTAATGTAGTACATAATTTTAATTATACAAGTGGTATGAAAAAAATTAATAAAATAATCGAAGAAAAAAAATATGGAGAAATTGTTTCTATTACAGAAGTACAATTTACTAATCGTAATAGACGATTACCAAGTTGGTATAACGAATTGCCATTAGGTTTATTTTATGATGAAGCAGCACATTTTATTTATCTTTTAAAGCGTCATGGCGGAGATTTGAAGATTGAAGATGTTCATGCTATTTATAATAAAGATAAGAAAGATGCTACACCTATGATGCTAAGTGTAGATGCTATGGCAGGTAAAGTTCCGGTTCATATGTTTTTGAATTTTAATTCTCCAGTGTGTGAATGGAATTATGTTATTAATTTTGAAAATAGAATTATTAATTATGATTTATTTAGGGATATAGTTGTAGATTTACCAACTGATAATGAGCATTATAGTAAAGACATTTTAAAAAATGATATTTCTAAGACTTTCCAATATTGGGGACGTTTTGTAAAGAATGGTTTTAAAATGATTACAGGTAATTTGTTATATGGTCATGAAGATATTTTAGAGAAATTTATTAATGCAGTTAGAACAAGAGATGTAGATGAGTATATGAGTGGAGAAGCAGGTAGAAGTACAGTAGAATCAATGAATGAAATAGTAGAAAAGGCGAATAAGAGATAATGAACTGGATTTATGTTATATTTTATGTGTTTTTTTCTGTTAGTGGTTCTACGCTTTTAAAATTTGGCTCTTCTGAGTCTGCTAAAGCTTTATTTACATTACCAATTGTAAATATGCCTATTTCTCTTTTGACATTTCTAGGGTTTGGTTTATATGCATTGAGTTTCTTTTTCTATACAGTTTTACTTAGTAAATATGATTTATCAATAATTTCTCCATTAACTGTTGGTTTAGTTTACGTTCTTTTGATGATTACAGCTTTCATATTTTTTAAAGAACAATTTACAGTTTATAAATTAATTGGTTCTTCTTTAATACTTTTAGGGATATTGATGATTATTATAAAAAAATAAATAGGGTGATTTTATGCTTGAAGTTAAACATATTACAAAATATTATGGAAATAATAGGGCAGTTGATAATTTGTCTTTTACTGTTAAAGATGGAGAAATATTTGGATTATTAGGTGAAAATGGAGCAGGTAAAACTACTACTTTTAGAATTATTATGGGATTAATTGAAGCTAGTAGTGGTGAAGTTTTACTTGATGGTAAAAAAATTGATTATAGTTTGACTGATGAGATTGGTTTTGTAACAGAAGAGAGAAGTTTGCTTACTAAACTTACAGTGTTAGAACAATTAAAATTTTATGGAGTTTTAAAAGGACTTGATGAAAAGTTACTTGAAAAAGATATAGATAAATGGTTAGAAAAGTTTGAGATTACTAGTTATAAAAATAGAAAGATTAAAGAACTATCTAAAGGTAATCAACAAAAGATTCAATTTATTTCAGCTATTATTAATCATCCTAAACTATTGATACTTGATGAGCCTTTTACAGGACTTGATCCTATTAATGTTAAGATGATGAAAGATGCTATATATGATTTACAAAAAGAAGGTTGTTCTATTATTTTTTCTTCACATCAGATGGAATATATTGAAGATTTTTGTGAGAAGTTAGTTATTCTAGTAAAAGGACATCCGGTTGTAAGTGGAGATTTAAAAACTATAAAAAATGAATTTGGTATTAAAAATGTTATGTTAAGAGGAGAAGATTTACCACTTGATGAAATAGAAAAAATAAAAGGTGTAATAAGTGTTTCTAAAGTAAAAGGAGAAATAGAAGTAAAAGTAGAATCTAGAGATATTGCTCCTAAGATATTTTCTTTAGTTAAAAACTCTAATATCACTAAATATGATGTAGTAGAGCCTACACTAAATGAAATCTTTATTGCGAAAGTAGGTGGTATTCATGAATAAGAAGTTTTGGTACCTTACTAAAGTTAGCTTAAGAAAAAAGGTTAAATCTAAATGGTTTGTTATTACTAATATAATACTTGCAGTAGCGATAATTTTACTTTTAAATATTAATTCTCTTGTAACTTTCTTTGGAGGAGATTTTGATAGTAAGACTAATATAATTGTTATTGATAATAATACTAATAGTTATTCTTTACTTAAACAAAATTTAGAAAGTTATGCTAGTAGTTTAAATGATGAAGAAGACCTTAGAATATCTGTTACGGAAAGTAATGAGTCTTTAGAAACTTTAGAAGAAGATTTAAAAGATGATGAGATCTTAATAGAGTTAAATAGTAGTGAAGATGAGTATTTAACAGCAGAAGTTGTTTCTAATGAGAAAATAGATACTTTAACTTACCAAGTTATATCACAGGGATTAAATTCTACTAAGACTAGTATTGGTATGGCTGTTAATAATATAGATCCTAATGTTTTAAATAATATTTCTAGTCCTGTTTCTATAACAAGAGTAGCTCTTAATGAAGAAAATAGTGTTGATGAGAATATGGGGCTTATTATGAGTAGTGTTTTTCCAACGATTATTTTACCATTCTTTATGTTAACAATGATATTAATTCAGATGGTAGGAGGAGAGATTTGTGAAGAAAAAACAACTCGTAGTATGGAAATAATTATTTCTAATGTTTCTCCTAAACAGCATTTAATGTCTAAAATACTTGCTAGTAATATATTTGTTATTTTACAAGGAGTACTCTTAGTAGTTTATACTGTTATAGGCTTTTTAATAAGTACTAATATGTTAAGTAATGGATTAGCTTTACCAAGTGATGTTACTTCTATTTTTGATAGTTTAGTAGCAGCGGGATTTATTGAAAAATTAGTTTATGTAATTCCCCTTACTTTAATATTAATAGTTTTATCTTTCTTAGCTTATTCAATTGTAGCAGGTATACTTGCTTCTATGACTGTTAATATGGAAGACTTTAGTCAACTACAGACACCGCTTGTTTTTATCTCTTTAGGGGGCTATTATTTAGCAATGATGGCTGGTATGTTTAATGGTTCTATTTTGATTAGAATACTTTCATATGTACCTTTCTTATCATCATTTGTTAGCCCTAGTCTTTATATGATGGGAGAAATTGGTATAGTTGATATAATTATTTCTATTGTTGTCTTAATTTTATTTATTTACTTGATATTACATTTCGGTATTAGAGTATATAAAGTAGGAATACTTAATTATTCTAATGAGAAGGTATGGAGTAAATTCTTTAAAGCTTTTAAAAGTAAAGATGTTTAAAATTGTATTATATTTAAATAATATATGATATAATTGATTGTATCAAGTGAGGTGCAATTATGCGAAAATACCCTGTTAAATTATTGAATAAAGACTTTGAAGTGTTAGAGGATAATTATAATGCTAAAGGTAAAAGAGAAAAGAAATTGGTAGTTGATCATCATGGTAATTATGCATTTTTTAAATATCAAGGAGAAGGTTATATTGTCAGTGAATCTTGTTCAGAAAAGTTATGTTATGAAATTGCAAAAGTCCTTGAATATAATTGTGCAAGAATTGAGCTTGCTAAAGATGATAATGGTAATTTAGGAATATTGAATTATTTATTTGTTAATCCTAATAGTACTGAGCATATGGATGCTGTTGCATATTTGAATATTAATGATAAACAAAGATCGAAGTTTTATACTATTTCAAATATAAAAGCTATACTTGATGGATTAGATTTAAGTTTATTTAATGATTTTATAAAAATAATGTTATTTGATGCATTGGTAGGTGAACAAGATCGTCATGAAGAAAATCGGGGTATAAAAAAGAAAAATAATAAATATACAATTTCTCCTCTTTATGATAATGGTTGTAGTTTACTAAAAGAATTTAGAAATGATATATTTGCAGAACAATTTTATAATGGCAAAAAAAACTTTGATGCATATATTAGACGCAGTAAAGTGATAATATATAAAGAAAATAATAAGAGTCAATATAAGCATTTTGAATTGATAGAGTATTTGAATAAGGATTATCATGATATTCTTAATTATGAAATAAATAATTTGCAAAAATTGACAAATAAAACTATAATAAATATAGTTAATAAGATACCAGATGATTTGTTAACTTATAAGCATAAAGAAAAAATAATTGAATATTTGGAAAAAAGACGAGATATACTTATAAATTTAATTAGAGGTGATAAAAATGAATAATGAAATGTGGTTAATTTGGAAACACCCTAAGACTAGAAGAAGATATAAAATTGGTATTCTTACTTATAATGATGATAAATATGTTTTCAAATATGTCAATCCAGAATTAAATGACGCTAAGAAGGCTGGATTTGATTTTTTCCCAGGGTTTGAAAATATTAATAATGTGTATAGCAGTGAGGAATTGTTTGCAAATATTGAAACAAGATTACCTAATCCATCTAGACCTGATTATTTAGAAATTTTAAATACTTATGGTTTAGAGAAAAGTTCTACTAAATTAGAAATTTTAAAGGCAACAAAAGGTAGATTAATTACAGATAATTATGAATTTGTTCCAGCTTTTGACAAAGTTAAAGTACAGTTTGATGTTGCGGCTACTGGGCATTGTCCAGATATGAAAAAATGTTCAAAATTATTGAATATTAATGACAGATTGGCATTGGAGTTAGATCCAGAAAATGTATACGATAAGTATGCTATCAAAGTTGTTCTTAACAAAGGTAATAAGAAATATCATTTGGGATATGTGCCAAGATATTATTCTAAACAACTTTCTGATTTATTAAAAAATAATGTAAAGTATTCTGCAATGATTCAAGGATTGAATTTGAAAAGTAAAATTAAAGATGAAGACATTGCAGTGTTTGTAAAATTAATTTTTAATGATTAATAGTAATATATAATTTAAGATGTATTGTAATTTAACACGTTATTATTAAGCGTGTTTTTCTTTATAATTACTAAAAACTGTGATAGACTAATAATAGAAGGATTGATGATGTGATGAAGAAAATTGTTATTATAGGTTGTGGCAATGTTGGTATTAGTTATTTAAAGAAACTTTGCTTAACTGATATGGCTCTTGATATTAGTTTAATTGATATAGATGAAGAAAAACTCGAGGGAGAGGTTCTTGATATTTCCCAATCTTTGGTATATAGAAATAGTAATATTAATTTAAAAATTGGTAATTATAGTGATTGTGATGATGCTGATATAGTTGTAATAGCAGCAGGAGTAACTCAGTCTACAAATGATAGAATGGCTGATTTAGAGAAAGCTAATGAAATTATAGTTGATATTACAAATAATCTTAGAGAGACTAGTTTTAAAGGTATATATTTAGTTGCTTGTAATCCTTTGGACGTTATAACAGAATTAGTCGCTTATTATACAGATCATCCTTTTAATAAAGTAATTGGTACTGGTTGTATGCTTGATACAGCAAGACTTAAATCTTTAATTAGTAAAAAGATTAAAGTTAAGCCTAATGATATAAATGTTTATGTTTTAGGGGAACATGGTAATAGTCAGTTTGTCGCTTGGAGTAATGCTAATATAGGTCTTGAAAATTTAAGTCAATTTTTAAGTCTTGATGAAAAGTTAGAATTAGAAAATGAAACAAGAAATATGGGTGGTGTTATTGTTAAGCATAAAGGTTATACTAGTGAAGGAGTTTCAGCTTGTCTTTTAGAATTAACTTTGGTTATCTTAAATGATTTAAAGAAAGTCTATCCAGTATCAAACTATAATACAACTTATGATGTTTATATATCGACACCATGTATTATAGGTAAAAATGGAGTAGAGGAAGTAATTAATATAAAATTAACTAGTGATGAAGAAGAAAAATTAGAAGAGTCAAGTGAAGTAATTAGTGAAGCACTTGATAAAATATTACCAAAAGA
>CALVKV010000007.1 GCA_944333305.1 uncultured Bacilli bacterium | reverse complement strand
CAACTAACTGCACGTTTAATTAGACAACTAAAAACCCGTCCTATACTAAGACGGGCATTTACATGTAGAATTCAGATGTTTTAAATAATACTAATTTAACTATTGAAGATTTAATAAAATGTAATTATAATTCTATACCCTATTTATTTACAACTGATGAAATAAAAGATAAATTAAAAATGATAATAGAAAAAGAAAACTTCGTTTAAGACGAAGTTTTTGTTAGTTTTAATAACTTTAAACTGTTAATTGGTCTATATAAAGTAAAAAGAAATGTAGTCATGATAATGCTTGTAAATAGTAGAAAATTAATAGTAGTTTCATTTTGATAGAAAAGTAAATTTAAAATAGAAAGAATAAGAAAAGCTAGTGTTAAGATAAAGTATTTTATTCTAAAAGATTTGTTTTTATTATACATCTTTTGTAATTCTTTTAAAGCAATTTTCTTACCTTTTGTTTTAAATATATCTTTAATCGTGGAGTTTGCTATTAGTGTTATAACTATACCAAAGATAATTCCAACTAAGACTATAAATAGATATGAATATGGTAAATAGTAACTAAGGCAAGCGAAAGCAAGATAGAAGATAAAACCTATAATAATACCTATTACTCCTACTATATTACAATTATTATTTTTATCATTACTAATATAGACTAGTTTGTCAATAAAATTATAGTAATAATTTATACCATTCTTATAATCTTTATATATTAAAGCGTATTTCATCATTTATCCCCTTTTTTATTATACAAATTATTCCTTTGAATATATCTTAGGACTTTCATAAAATTATCATCTATTTGATAATGCGTAGCATCATATTCAATAAAACAATCAGCTACAGTGTTAAAACCTCTATTTAGAATTGCTTGTATTTCCGCACTATTAAAGGCTTTATTATGCTCTTGACCATCTAAATGATTATAACCATTATCTTCATAATTTTTAGCATTAATATCACAATCAAGTTTATCACAAAGATTAGCATATATAGATTCAGGTGTTTTCATTTCAGTAAATTCGATAAATAAGTCAACAATTTCCTCTTTATTAGGGAGACTCGAAACTATCTCTTTAAAAGCTAGTAATTCTCTTTCTTTTTTATTATCTTTTCTTGGATCAAACTCAGGAATATCTCCAATGAATTTTTCTCCTAAATCATGTATTAGTAACATTTGCATTACTTTATTTATGTCAATATTCCTATAATCAAAAACACTATGCATACCTTGTGCTAGTATCATTGCACTAAAGGTATGTTCAGCAACACTTTCAAGCCTTTCTTTTAAAACATTCCAATGTTCTTTGTCCCATCCTGTCCTAATTATATCTTTTAAGGCAAGAGCATTAACATAGAAATCAACTAAGTTTTCTAGTTTTTCATCTTCGCTAGTATTCTGTTTGCTTTCTTCGAATTCAGTTAGTAAATTATTTATCCTTAATATATCAATCGTTAAAGATGAGGCATTAACTGGTTCTAAACCATTATTCGTCATAGCTATTATGTCGTTTAGATTAATTTCTTCGAGCATTTCTCTTCTATTAATCCCATCAAAAGAAGGATTATCAATAAATTTATCATTGTAAGAAGAAATTTCATGAGTTTCGTAATAATCTGGAAATAATCTAAGTTTACGATGAACTTCTTCTTGAATTTTAATAAAAGAAGGATAACCTAAAACAGTGTGATCTATGGCTTCATTTTCAAGAAATTTGCCAAAATATTCCTTAAAGTCTTTTATTTTTAAATCATAGTTCCAAATACCAAAATTAGCTTTAACTAGTTTTGTTCCTTCAAAAGATAGGGTAAATGCCATTAAAGTATGGTACACTTTTCCGGGAACAGATAAATAACTTTGATAATCAAAACTGTTTTCATCTTTAACGATAATACTAGTTTTATAATTTTCCATTGTTTTATTTACATAAATGTCTTGGCTAATATCAACTCTATTATTAGGAAATAATTCAAGGCAAACTGTTTCTTTTTTAGTTTTAGTAAAATAAAGGGTATTTGCTTCAAATTTTCCTATATTAGTAGGAGAACCATTTAGCATTTCTTTTAGTACCAGTGCAGACATTTTATTCTTTTCTAAAATTTTAAGCTTATCTTTAATAATTTGTATTAAGTCATATTTCATAATTATTTTTCTTCTTTCTTTGTCTTTACTTTTGTTTTTGTAAAATTATCTTTATATGTAAAAATATTTTTACTTGTTGGTTTAAATCTAGTTTTTATCTGAATAAAACTTGAAATATCATCACTTTCAAACCCCTCATAGATACTTTGATTAAATGCATCTTTACCGGTTTCTATATTTTTTTCATGTTTATTTCTAATAACATTTTCTACTATATCATCATTATTAAAAATATTATTACCTTGTATAATATCTATTAATTTATCATCTTCTTCATAGATTATATTATGTCTTATTCTAAAATAATCAGGTAAAATATATTGCTCTTTTAATTTTTCCGTTGTAGAGTAATACATTGAGTAAAAATTATAAACTTCGCAAGCGGTTTTAGCAGTAAATAGCGTTTCATATCTTCTATCAGAAACGACATTTTTATCATAGATCCATAATCCTAAATCATTATCTGCTATAAAGTATTCTTCATTACTATTTCTAGCTATTCTTTTGGTATTAGCAAAATATATATTATATTTGGAATTATTTACTTCCTCTAAAGTTGATACAATTACGCCAGGTCCCTTAAAACCACCAAATACTATATTCTTAGTTAATTTAAATGTCTCAGTACCTACCTTTTCCTCTCTTTTAATACTTATTCCTATAGAAAAATCGCCACGTAGGATAGGTGTTAAGCGAATATTACCATTAAATGTAATAACCTTTTTTTTAAGATCAAATGATGTTACTAAATATTCTAGGTTTTCACCTAATTCATGTTTTATGATATCAATAACATCTTTTCTATCATCTAATTTTCCTATTATTTTTTCTAATATACTAAAAAAGTCGTATCTCATAATTATTTCTCCTCATTTTTAATTTTTTCTTTTAATTCATATAAGAAATTTAAAGCATTAATTGGTGTCATATTTAAAGGATCTATTTCTTTGATGGCTTCTTCTATTTCATTAAATTTCTCTTCTTCTTTAACTTCTTCTTCATCTAAGGTAAAAAGACTAGTTTGGGTAAATTCTCTTTCTTTTATTCCATCACTTTCATAGACATTAAGAATAGATTCGGCTCTTTTGATAAGAGAATCTGGTAAATGAGCAAGACTTGCAACATTAAGACCATAACTTTTATCAACGGCTCCTAATTTTATTTTGTGTAGGAAAGTTAATTTACCATCTTCCTCAACAGCAGAGACATGAACATTTTGTAAATGTTTTAAACTATTGGATAGGCTTGTTAGTTCATGATAATGAGTAGAAAACATTGTCTTGGCTCCTATTTTATCATGAATATATTCAAGTATTGCTTGAGCCAAACTCATTCCATCATAAGTAGCAGTTCCACGTCCTAACTCATCAAATAGAATTAAACTATTTCTTGTTGCATTCTCTAAAGCAAGATTAGCTTCTTTCATCTCTACCATAAATGTAGACTCACCACTAACTAAGTCATCACTTGCCCCTATTCTTGTAAAGATCTTATCAAATAAAGGTATGGAACAACTCTTAGCGGGTACAAAACAACCTATCTGAGCCATTATAACAGTAATAGCAAACTGTCTCATATAAGTAGATTTACCAGCCATATTAGGACCTGTTATTAAAAGTATGCTTGTATCTTCATCCATAATTATATCATTAGAGACATACTTTTTATCAACTTTCGCCATTACTTCTTCTATAACAGGATGACGGGATGCTATTATTTTAACGCAAGTGTTATCTGTTATAGTAGGTCTTACAAAGTTATACATATCAGAAACAGTAGAAAATGCTTGTAACATATCAACTTCTGCTATAACATTAGCAGTTTTTTGTAAAGGATGAATATATCTTTTAATAGTTTCTCTTATCTTCATGAATAAATCATATTCTAGATTAATAATCTTCTCTTCTGCTCCCAAGATAATATTTTCTTTTTCTTTAAGTAAAGGGGTAATAAATCTCTCACAGTTAGATAAGGTTTGTTTTCTCTCATACCCATATTCATCTTTTAATTCTTTTACCTGCCCTTTACTAACTTCTATATAATAACCAAAGACTTTATTAAAACCTACTTTTAAGTTCTTAATACCAGTTCTTTCCTTCTCTTTTTGTTCAAGTTCTAAGATAAAGTCTTTAGAACCACTAGATACTTTCCTTAACTCATCTAACTCTTCATTATAGCCATCTTTAATAAGATGTCCTTCTCTTAAAGTAATAGGAGGATCTTCTACTATACTTTTATCAAGTAAACTAAATACTTCAGGAAAGTCCTCTATTTCTTTATAATAGTTTAATTCTTTTAATATTTTCTTAATCTCTGGTAATACTTTTAAACTATTTTTAAGTTGTAATAAATCTCTAGCATTTAAATTACCATAAGTAATCCTACTAGCGAGGCGTTCTAAATCATAGACTTCATTTAAGTTATTTTTTAAATCATCTCTTAAGATAAACTCTACTCTTAACTTATCTACAAAGTCATATCTTCTTTGTATTTCTTTCTTATTAGTTAGGGGGCTTTCTATATTTTGTTTTAAAAGTCTACTACCCATCGCTGTTTTATTCTTATCTAAAAGCCATAAGAGACTATAAGTTCTTTCTCTTAATCTAACAGTCTCTGTAAGTTCAAGATTTCTTTTCGTATTATTATCTATTAGTAGATGTTCTTTAGTATTTTCTACCTTTGCTTCTATTAAATGAGACAAATCTCCTTTTTTCGTATTAGTAAGATATGCAAGTAAATGCTTAATACCCATCTCTTCTCTTACATCTTTTAAGTTTTTATATACATAACTATAATCACTTTCATTATATAGGTCATCATAAATAGTAACATTTAAATGATATGTAGTTCTTAAAGTATTAATAAACTCTCTATCTATTTTATTATTAACAATAATTTCACTAAAGTTATGTCTTAATACTTCTCTAAGTAAAGAATCTTTATCACCATTTTCTAACAATACATAAACTTCTCCTGTAGATACATCAGAGTAAGATAAGACATAACAATATTCTAAATCATAGATAGATGCGATAAAGTTATTATCTTTAGCATTAATAGATGAGTCTAGTCTCGTACCTTTAGTAACTACTTGAATAACATCACGTTTTACCATATCTTTAGTAGTTTTAGGGTCTTCTAATTGTTCTACTATTGCTACTTTATAACCTTTATCTATTAGTTTATCTAGGTATCCCTCATAAGCTTTAAAAGGTATACCACACATAGGGACACGTTCTTCAAGCCCAGCATTTCTACCTGTTAAAGTCAGTTCTAGTTCATGTGATGCTGTTATAGCATCTTCAAAAAACATCTCATAAAAGTCGCCAAGTCTAAAAAAGATAATAGCATCTTCGTAATTATCTTTAATTTCTAAATATTGTCTCATCATGGGACTAATTTTTTCTCTATCGACTTCACTACGTTTCATGCGTATCACTTCTTTCTGTTAATTTTCATTTCAAGTATTTTGGCATTTATATCATAATTTGCTGTTTCAAAATCAGCATAAATAATTTCATGTTCATTCATAAAATAGTTACTTTGCCTTCGGTAATTAATATTGGTTAGATTATAATAAGCTTTGATTAATGATGGAATAAGAGCTTGTTGGTTCTTTTTTTCTAACTGTCTATAAAGTTTGACAACACTATAGCCTTGTAACATTAATAATTCAAATTTTACAGCATATGTTTCTTCTAAAGCTAGGTCTTTATTAAGACAGAAGCTGTCACTATTTTTAATAGTTTTTATATCGGTTGATATAGACATTTTAATTTTCTTTAGTTTTTCACTGTTTAGGACTTTGTTATATACAACTCTTCTTTCATCTAAACTATGTAATCTTTTAACTTTGCTGAAAATAAATTCACTGATACGCTCTAATGGTATATTACAATTTTCTTGAAAATTTTCATAAGTTAATTTAATAAGTGGTAAATCATCTATACTATATTCTTCATTGATTTTATAGGTTTTACTTATAATAGTTTTAATAAACTCTTTTAAGTTTAAAGCGATATCTAAGTCTTTAGTCGATTCTCCTGTTAGAGCATCATAAAATTCCTTGTTATCTTCAATAAAAATATGATTTTTACTATTATTAAAAGGGAACCAAGTAGCTTCAGCGATTTCTAATTCTAAATTTTTTTTAGCTTGTTCATATTGTTTTATAATAGTATCAATTAAAAGAAGTCTTGTTATAGTAGTATTATTTCTAAAACCTCTATATTCTTGTTTTGCTTCATCACTTAATTTTAAATAAAATTTACCCTCTTTTGTTTTTTTTAATTCTTTTAATATTTCTTCTTTTTGTTTTTCTTTTTCCTTTAATCTAATATCTATACCATGATATTCATTATAGTATAAATTTATTTTTTCTAAATCTAAGTTCACTTTCAAACCCTCCATAAGTAAAGTATAACATTAAAAACTTTAAAAAAACAGTATTTTCTGATAAAATATTGCTTGGAGATGATACTTATGGATAAGCCTTTAGCATTAAAACTTGCCCCTAATTCTTTAAGTGAAGTTATAGGCCAAAAACACTTGGTTGGAGAAGATATGATTCTTAGTAATTTAGTTAAGAATAAGAAATTATTTTCCATGATTTTATATGGGAAACCTGGCATCGGAAAGACCTCTATTGCAAATGCAATTATTAATGATTTAGGAGTTAGGTATAGATTTTTAAACGCTACTGTTAACTCTAAAAAAGATTTAGACGTAGTTATAGAAGAAGCGAAGATGTATGATGGATTGGTTTTAATTATGGACGAGATACATCGTCTTAATAAAGATAAACAAGATATATTACTACCTTGTTTAGAAAATGGGCTTATCACTTTGATTGGTATGACTACTAGTAATCCATATCATGCGATTAATCCAGCGATTAGATCAAGATGTCAATTATTTGAATTAAAGGAATTAGAAACTTCTGATATTATAGAAGGTCTTAAAAGAGCGATTAAATCTCCTTATTTGCCTAATATTAAAATAGATGATGATACAATTAATTATATTGCTAAAGTAGCTGGTAATGATTTAAGATTTGCTTATAATCTTTTAGAAGTTGCTTACTACTCTACTAAAGATTATAAAGTTTCTTTAGATGTAGTTAAGAAAGTTAATAGTAAACCTGTGTTCTTTGCTGATAAAGATGGTGATGCTTATTATGATATGTTATCGGCTTTTCAAAAGTCAATTAGAGGTAGTGATGTAGATGCTTCTTTGCATTATCTTGCTAGACTTATTACTCTTGGTGATTTAGATAGTATCTTTAGAAGAATCTCTGTTATTGCCTATGAAGATATAGGACTTGCTAACCCATCAATTGGTCCTAAAGTGATGGCAGCGATTGAAGCGGCAAAACTTGTAGGCCTTCCAGAGGCAAGAATACCATTAGGTACTATCGTTACAGAAATGGCTTTATCTCCTAAAAGTAATACTGCTCATATTGCCCTTGATGAAGCGTTAAGTGATATAGAAAAGGGAAATGTTTCCGACATTCCTAAACATTTAAAGAATCCATCTACTACTTATAAATATCCCCATGATTATAAAAATGCTTTTGTTAAACAACAATATTTACCTGATAAGTTAAAGAATAAGAAATATTATCATCCTAAAGATCTTGGTTATGAAGCTAAGTTAAAAGAGATTTATTTGTATTTAGAAAAAATGAAGAAGGACTAAAATCCTTCTTCATTGTTAATATAGTGTTTTTCTTTTAACTTTACCATCATTTTCGATTGATTCGATATTTTCAGCATAAGTATCCGGCAAAACAGTAAATTCATCCATAGAAGCTTGATAAATGGTGTAATTTAAACAACAGGGAAAGGGATTATACATTTTTGTACCTTTTAAATTAACATCTGTAAAGTCATCATATAAACCGAAAATATAATCTTTACTATTTTCTTCATCTACAGAGAAATTACAACCGGAGATATCTTTTTTATATAGTTTTTGTAAATTAAAGAACAAGCTATTAATATTGGTATTCCTAAAATCTATACCTCTAATATCTACATTATCAAAACTTATATTACTTAAGTCATAAAGAGCTAAATAATCTTTATATTCATCTTTTATAATAAAGTGCTTACCCTCTTTATCACTTACTTCCATAAGAAGTTGTTCTTTAGTAATTGGTCTTCTAATTTTTAATGCTGCTGCTAATCTTTGGTTTTCTTTAACTAGTTTACTAATTTCCGCATTATTATTTTCTAATTTCTTTTGAATTTCCAAAGTGTCTTTATCATCTTCTGGGCTTAGTTCATTACTTTTTAGAAAAGGTATTAAAAAATTAGGTATTTTTTCTTCTTTTACTTTAAATATAGCAAAGACTCTTTCTAAAGCGCTAGCATTATTACTATTTAATGGTACTTCATTATATGAAGTAGTATTTCCTTTATAAAATCCTTCTAAAAATGTGCCTGTTTTTCCATAAAACAAATGTAGTTGTTGTAAAATACCAATAGATTCAGTAGGAATTAAAGAAATTTTTAGAAATAAAGGTTTTCTAGTTTGAAAATAAGGTTCTATTGCTATACAAAGATATTTATTGGCATCATAATATCTAATAGAAATAGGAAAGTATTTAATGTCATCATATGCTATAGAAAACTTTTTTAAGTCTTTGGTAATATTTTTGTATAATATTCCTAAATCAACAATACTAGCTTTCTGGAATGTGTCCAAATGTAATTCTATTTCTTTATCTATTCTATGCCATGTAAAAGTGCTGGCGAGTGAAGTTTCGCTACAATTTATTTTCCCTTCTTCATTATAATAGTCTTCTATAGATTCAAAAGGTATTTTGATAGTAGTTTCTTTGTCTTTCGAACTTATATAAATTTCTAAGTTTTCTCCTATACAATCTCTAGTAATACCGTAGTTTATTTTTAAATTTACACCATTACTTTCACTGATTTTAGCTTCTAAGTTAGTAACTTGTTCTTTTAAGTCTTTTAACATACTTGCTATATATCTATTGTAAGCATTAAAGACGGTTAATAAACTATAATGAGAATTATTTAATAAAGGCGAAAATAAGCTATTATCTTTTTTAGCAATATTTTCGATTCTACCTATAAATTTTTCTACCATTTTATCTTTCATAATTAAACCTTTCTTTTAGTCTTTTCATCTTTTAATTCTATTTGCTCTTTTATTGCTCCATGTAATATACCTTTAATATGTGGTAACTTCTTTTCTTTAATAGATTCTAAAGCTTGTGCTAAATCTTTGCTTGTAAAAGCAATACTTTCTTTACAACAACTAATAATTTTGGCTGATTTTAATGTATCTAATGCTCTTCTGTCTATTCTTCTAAAGAGATTAGGAAACATTCTAATATATTTTTCAATTGTTTGAGCTGCTTCTATATTATAGTTTCTAGCTATTTCTACTAAGAAATTGAAATTTAAAGTAGTAGAAGAATAGTATTTATATAAATCAAATGGCGTAGCATAACTATCTTCTTTAAGATTGTTTATACTGCTTACAACTTGATTTATTAATATTTGATACTTCATTTCATAAATATTATAAATATTTTTTATTGAATCTTTATTATTAGCAAGTTCAGACTTTAAATTGGGATTGTCTTGTAAAAGTTTAACTAATATATTAGAATTTAGATTATAAGCAAGGCAAAAGCGACCAAAATTAATATGACTTGGATTACTTAATATAGAGGTAATTTCATTTGCAGTAAGATTTTTATAATCTTTTATAGTTTCTTCTTTTTCTTTTCTTAATTGATCATAATGTTGACTTTTATTGATACTGATTGCAGTTTTAAATTGTTCTTTTCTTTTACTATGATAGCTGATAGCTAATGGGTGATTTCTACTGTCTAAAACTTTTATATATTTTGTATAATCATGACTGGTACAATCGAAGTGTTTATTTATAGAAGATTGGTTATAACAACCATATTCATTAAACAATTCGATAGCACTTACAGCACAAAGAAAATCTCTATCTTGTTTTTCTTCACACATTAAGTCATGAAATGTAAATTTGATATTTAAGATTTCTTTGTTATAATCTTTTCTTGCTAAATAACTACTTATAATTTCTTTAATAGCTCTAGCTGTAGTAATATATTTCTCCTTAATTTCACTTAA
The DNA here is from genome assembly GCA_944333305.1 of uncultured Bacilli bacterium. The sequence goes on along the minus strand of CALVKV010000007.1, from coordinate 10,647 downwards.
ACTACTTCCATTTATTAAATCTCTAATAATACTCTCTTTACTAATTGTTGCGTTTTGATAAGCAATTCTTTCTATATTAGAATCAAGAACGCTATTTGCATCATTAAAATTATAATTAGTTAAAGTTTTGTACCATCTCCATTTAAAGATTAATAATTCTTCGATGGAATTAGCATTATTTAGAAATGAGATATAATATTCGTTTTTTCTCTCTTCTAAGTTCGTTTTATTTTTTAAAACTTCAAATAATGTTGCTTTATTTATAGGCATATTTCTACTTTTTAAGTGCTCTAAAGCTTCCTTAAATTCTTTTTCAGTTAATATTATAGTTTCATTTTCATAACTAATTTTTTTACTATTTAGGATTATTTGTAATGTATTAGAGTTTAATACTTCAAGACTACTTTTATGCTCATTAAAGAAATCCCTAATAACAGTTTTGCCTTCTATGTCATTAAATATATTAGATATTGCCCATAAAGTATTTAAATCTATAAATGTTTGTAAATAGTATTTATAAAAACTAAAATTAGATGATTTTATTTCAACTATTACATTTTTTATTAGCCTTTTATAATACTCTTCATATTTGTAATATATTTCTAAGTTATTGGCAATTATATTTAATAATAGGGAATTATTTTGAATTAAGCTTATTAGTAAATTTTCAGAAATTTTATTTATTTTACAAAATAGTTTAAACTCTTTAGTATTAGGTTGTTCAAATAGTTTAATTATTCCTTCTATTGGAAGATTTTTTAAGTCTTCAATAACTTTTTCTTCTTCTTTTGAATTGGTTACTTTAGTTGCAATAGCACCTCTAGAAAATCCTGCTTTTCTTTGCACATCTTTTAAGGCTTTGTATTCTAAATAAAGGGGATGGTTCCTTTCTCTTAGTATATCTAAAGACATTTTGATATCAGATTTAGTACATCCTGTAGTTTTACAAAACTCTTCTATTGTACTACTACCACTATTTATATATAGTTTTAGAATTTCTATAGATACTGTGTAATTTATCTCATTTTCTTCTAGTCTTTTATCTGCTTTTATACCTAGCTTAATCATATTTTTTATAGTATTTAAAATAATATATTCTTTACTTGTCTTATCATAAAGTTTCATCATATTTTCGATAGAATTTATAATACTAGTAAGAGCGACTGTATATTTATCACTTAAACTTTTAGCGATAGCATAAATATTATCTTGTTTAAAATAGGCCTTTATTAACTGATTAATAATGTTTTCTTGACTTATTGTAGAGATTTCTATTCTCACAAATTCTTCATCAAACACTTGTTTAAAATAGGTAAATTTTTTTAATTTCCATTTTAAAAATAATAATTCTTGTTTTGTATTTGCTCCTTTAAAAAGACTAATTAAATATTCCTTATTTTCCATTGCTTTCCCCCCTATCATAGTTTTGTTTTGATTTTTGTTTCTTTAAGTTCTTGTTGTTTTTTTATTGCTCCATATAAAACTCCTTTTATATATGGTAAGTCTTTTTCATTCATATCTTTAAAAGCTTTAGTTATATCACTAGTAGTAAATTTTATACTGCTGCTACAACAACTTATGATACCAATTCTTTTAGTGCTTTCTATAGCGCTTTCATTTATTGGACTAAATGGGTCTTTAAATATGTCTATATATTTTAAAATTAATGACCTATATTTGATATCAGAATAATCTAAGGCCATCCTAGCAAGATAATTAATATCTATAGAATTATGTGAATAGTATTCATATAAATTTAAAGGCTCTTTAAATTCTGATTCTTTAAGTGAGCATATTTCTTCTATTACTTTTTCAATAATCTCTTTATATTCTAGTTTGTATTTAGCGTATATTTCTCTTATAGTATCTTTATTAGTAAACTCATATTTTATAGTAGAGTTACTTATTATAAGGTTAGTAAAGAAACGAACACTAAGGTTAAAAGCTTTGCAAAATAATTCGAACTCTTCTGTATCAACATTACTTAAAATCTTTATTATTTCTTGTGGTTCAAGTTCGATAATTTCTGCTATTCTTTTATTTTTCCTTTTTTCTTCTGCTTCTATGTTCATATTAGTTCTAATTTTATATGTTTTGCTAAAATGCTCTTGGTTTAGTTTTTGAAATTGAAAGAACAAAGGATGATTTCTATTTTCTAATATTGCTATATAGTTATTATAATCTATTTCAGGTGTATAAAATTTTGCTTTTGTTTCTTTGATATTTACAGTATTTGCTTGTATAAACATATTTATTGCTGTTTTAGCACAAAGAAAATCTCTATCTTGCTCTGGCAAAATATTAATATTTACGACTTTAGGGACTAATTCTAAGACGTCGTCTTCACCGTTTTCAAGACAGTTAATAAGTATTCTTTTAATGGCAGAAGCTGTAGTGTTATAATTATCTTCTATTTTCTCAATGGCTTTGCCATTTTTTAAATCTTCTATAATTGCTTGATTATTATTTAGGGCGTTTTGGTAAGCGATACGTTCTACATTCTTATAAAATATTTCTTTTTTTATTGTACAAAAGGTTTTCTTAAGACTTTTATTGAAATGCCATTTTAATATTAAAAGTTCTTCAATGCTATCTGCTTTATCCATAGCACTTAATATAGCTTTTTTTAACTCTTTTTTAGTTAAAACCGTTTCTATTTTAAGTGAAAGCTCGTGCAAACTGTTCATTATACCATCACCCCTTTTTGACGAGTGATATTATACCATAAAAGGACAAATAAAACAAGCAAGTTTGTTTTTACCTTGTCGTTACCTCCAAGGATTCCTACTTCATAGATAAGGTACCCCTTATTCTCCATAGGCTTAAACTCCGATAGTCGCTACCGTACTAATTTACTTTTCTGTTTAATTATATTTTATCTAAAACATTATCTATACTAAACTAACTAAATTATAATGTAACTTTAATCCTTCAAATAATATATTTAAACTTGCATTTATATCTCTATCATTATGTGATCTACATTCTGGACAATCATATTCTCTAATACTCAAATCTTTTAACTTACTATTCTTATAACCACAATGGCAACATATTTGACTACTTGGATAATAAGTATTTATTTTGTAATAAAACTTTCCTTTTATCTTACATTTCCACTCTATTAAAGATAAAAATGTACTAACACATGCATCTGATAGGCTTTTATTAAATGCTTTTCTCTTATCTTTAAACATATCTTTTACTAATAAACTCTCTGTTACTATTATATCATGATCATTTACTATTTCATTTGCAATATAGTTTAAATAATGTTTTCTATAATTCTTTATCTTAGCATATATTCTTGCTATCTTTTCTTTTGTCTTTAAATAGTTTTTACTACCTTTAACTTGTCTTGATAATTTCCTTTGTAATCTTTTTAATCTTTTTTCATACTTCAGTAATACTTTCTCATTTGCATATTTTACTCCATCACTTGTTATTACTAAATCTTTTAAACCTAAATCTATTCCTACTATACTTGTAGGTGTTACTTTTTCTACTAACAAATCTTCTTCTACTAGTACACTGACATAATACTTATTAGTTGCATCTCTTGATATAGTTGCATTTACTATTTTTCCTTCTATTCTTTCTTTATTTCTATAGCCTCTCATTTTTATTTTTCCTAATTTTGGTAATTTTATAAATCTATTCAATAAATCTACTTCAATATTACTATAAACTTTTCCTTTGTATGTACTTTTTATACAACTAGTTCTATAAGACGGTCTTGCAAACTTACTCTTAAACCTTGGGTATCCACTTCTCTTAGCAAAGAAGTTATTAAAACCATCTTCTAAATCAAATATAGAGCATCTTAAAGCACATGAATCTACTTCTTTAAGATATTCATGTTCATTTTCTAATTCTTTTAAATCTTTACATAAATCAAATGATTTTTGTACTCCATTTTCTTTTTGATAATTTAGATAATAGTTATAAACAAATCTACTACATCCAAAAGTCTTATGTATTAATATTCTTTGTTCTTCTGTTGGATATAATCTAAATTTATATGCTCTATATATTTTCATATGACAAACCTTTCTTTAGTAACTTAAGTGTACTATATAAAATATACGTTCGTCAATACATTTTTTCGATTTTCCAGTATGTATTATATAAGAAAAATAGCAATGAGTAATGAATTCTCTTGCTATTTTATATTTAATATTAATAAATCAATAATTATATTGTTTTCGTAGATACCGCTTTTTATTTTGAAGTCTACGTCTGCTAAGTTTTTAATTAATTTTCTTATCTCTTTTAAAGTATAAAATCTAATCAGCTCTAGAGTCTTCTTAACTCTAAAGGGATGTACTTCTAATTCCTTTGCTATATCATTATAAGAAATGTTTTTTTTATTTAAGACTTTTACTTGATATAAAAGACGATATTGACTTTCTAAAAGGCCAATTAAAGAATAACTTTCTATATTGTAACTAAGCAATTCATTGTAAATATTTATCGCTTTTTTCTTATCTTTTAATGCTATTTCTCTAACAAGATCAAAAGCTAGATTATCTCTTTTATTTAAGGGCTTTACTAATAGTTCTGAAGCACCAGTATAAGATATTTTTTTAGTATCTATAAAAGCTAATTTTAGTTTCTGACATTCACTAACTAATCTTTCTAAATTATCGCTATAATACTCTTCTAATAGACTAATTACTTTGTATTCTATATCATAATCTTTAAATAGATCTTTAATTATTTCTTTAGGAGTAGTTTCTATATTAATAGTAGTTAATTTGCTAATAATTTCTTTAATAGATTTTTTTCTAGTGTCTATATTAGATGTTGTAAATATTAAAATCACATCATCATTAGGATTGCTCAAATATTTTTTTAGGGTGTTTATATCTTTTTCAGTAAAATTACTTTGACTTAAATTCCTCCCTATTATTATTTTATTGGGAGTAAGAAAAGAAATAGTATCGGCATCTTCTATTAAAGATGTAATACTACTCTCCTCTAAATCGTAAATATTAATTTCGGCATCAGTAAATTCGTGTTTTTTGATTAATTCATCAATTTTTTTATCAATAAGTGTTGGTGATGAACTTTTTATTAAATAGTTATTCATTTAATAAATCCTTTAAGGCTTCTTTTATCTCTGTTAACTTGTTTTTGTCTTTAATACCACCTTGAGCAAAAGTAGGGCTACCTCCTCCGTTACCACCAAATGCTGCTGTGATGTTTTTTACAATATAACCAGCATTAACAGATGGGATAGAACTACGACAAATAAAGTTAACACTATTATCCTCTTTAATATCTGCTAGTAATATAACCACTTGATCAAACTTATTACACAAATCATCAGCCATGGCTTTTACTAAGAACATTGCAATATTATCTAGTTCTAAATACAATATCTTTTTACCATTAATTTCTTTAACTCTTGAGGTATAATTGTCTAAGCTAGATAAGGTTAGTTTTTCTAATTCATTGTTATAAGTTTTCTCTAAAGTTTTTACTTCGCTTTGAATATAACTTAACTCATTTTGATTGAATATTATATCTTTATATGAAGTAGGTGCTGTATTATCTATTTCTACATCAAAGCTTAAATCTATATTTTGTTTTCTAGCAAGAGCAAGTATTTCTTTGGCTTTTATTAATAATTTTACCATTTCATCATTATATGGCTTTATTACTTCAAATAAAGTACTCTCTAATCTATTACCAGTGACTGCTTCTATTCTATAAGTATTACTTCCTTTAGATTCAAAATTAAAGATAGCGAATTTTTTAATATCTTTTGTATTGGCAACATGAGTACCTCCACATAATTCAATAGATTTATCTATCTTAACAACTCTAACTGTATCACCATATTTTTCTCCAAACAATGCCATAGCACCTAATTCTTTAGCTTTATCTAAAGGCATAGTTTCAGTTGAAGTTATGACATTTCTTTTAATAATATTATTAACAAAGTCTTCAGTTTTTACTATTTCTTCGTCACTTATCTTTGATGGACAAGTAAAGTCAAATCTTAGTTTTTCTTCATCTACATAACTTCCAGCTTGTTTTATATTTTTATCAACAATAGTTTGAAGAGCATATTGCAAGATATGAACACCTGAATGATTAGCTTCTATTTCTTTTCTTCTTTGCTTATCAATAATAACTTCTACTTCGTCATTAACATGAATTATCCCATCTAATAGTTTGATTTTATGAATGTGTTGACCATTAGGGCCTTTAAAAACATCTACTACTCTTGCTTTAAAGTTCTTACCAACTATCATACCTGTATCACTAACTTGTCCTCCTGACTCAGAGTAAAAGCAGGTTCTTTTTAAAATAATGTAGCCAGAGTGGTCTAAACTCTTTTCTAATTTATCTTTACTTACTATGGCAAGAACACTACTTTTTAGACGATACAAGCCATAAACAAAGGTAGATGGTTTAGTAAAGTCCATTAAGACTTTCTTTTGGCTAGCCATTGCAGTTTTAGTTCTAGCATTCTTTTTAGCAAGTTCTTTTTGTTTTTTCATATATTCATTAAATTCATCTAAATTAACAGTAAAACCATTTTCTTTAGCAATCTCTTCTGTTAACTCAAATGGGAAACCAAAGGTATCATAAAGTTTGAAAGCATCATAACCACTTATTTCTGTGTTATTATCATCTTTCATTATTTCTTTCAATCTTCTTTCTCCGTCTTCTAGAGTATTAAAGAATAATTTTTCTTCATCTAAGATGTAGACAGCAACTTCCCCTGAGTTAGTTTTAAGTTCAGGATATGCCTCTCCCATAACTTTTACAATTGTTGGTACTAATTTATATAAGAATGGTTCTTTAAAACCTAATTTTCTTCCGAATCTAACGCTACGTCTTACTAATCTTCTTAAGACATAATCACGACCAGTATTTCCAAAACTAGCGCCATCAGAAATAGCAAAAGTAACTGCTTTCATATGATCAGCAATAACTTTGAAAGCAACTTCACCATTATATAAGACTCCACTTAGCTCTTCTATTTTTTCAATGATAGGTTTAAATAAATCTGTTTCAAAGTTTGATTCTACGCCTTGGAAAATGCAGCACCATCTTTCTAACCCTGCTCCAGTATCGATATTTTTATGAGGTAGTTCTTTATATTTTTCGCGTGGTACACCAGGTTTAGAATTAAATTGGCTAAAAACATTATTCCATATTTCAACATAACGGTCTTGGTCTTCATCATTTATGAATTTATTCCAAGCATTGTTTTCAGGATCTAATTTTTCTCCCTGATCAAAGAATATCTCACTATCAGGACCACATGGACCTTCTCCAATCTCCCAGAAATTACCTTCTAGTTTAATGATATGATCTTTTGGCATACCAACTTCTATCCATTTATTATAGGCATCAGAATCATTAGTATAAACTGTTACATAAAGTTTCTCCACTGGAATGTCAAACCAATCTTTACTAGTTAATAGTTCAAAAGCAAACTCTATCGCTTCATCTTTAAAATAATCACCAATAGAAAAGTTTCCCATCATCTCAAAGAATGTATGATGTCTTTTAGTAACCCCAACATTTTCTATATCGTTAGTCCTAATACATTTTTGAATATTTACTATTCTTCTAGAATCCGGTGTAACACTACCATCAAAATATTTTTTTAAAGGGGTAACTCCAGCATTAATCCAAAGTAGTGAATCATCATTAATAGGAATTAAGGGAGCAGATTTAACATATTTATGTCCATGTTCTTCAAAGTATTTAATCCACATCTTTCTAATTTCATTACTAGTCATATATCTCATATTACTTCTCTCCTTCTTGTATTATTTTAATATCTATAAATTATGCAGATACTATCTACACTAATTAATTACTATTTTTATTTAGATTTGTGCAACACCTGTTGCACAAGTACATCTATTAAAAGTCTTAATTTTGCCACTGCGGTGGCAAAAAATACTCATTATCAATACTTTTAAGTATTTCTTCTAATCTCTTATAAAAAACATTTAAATCTCCATTATTTAAGATATAATAATCTGCAAAAGCGATAGGACCACCTTTAGCAGATTTTTCTATCTCAGAAAAATCTCTTTTAATAATATCTTCTCTATTAAAAGGTCTATCTGTTCTTTTACTTACTCTATTATACCTGATTTCCTTGTCTGTACAAACACAAATTAGCTTTAAATCTTTAAATTTTTCTTTAAGAATTAAGTATTCATCCCAAGAACATAAATCATCTAAGACAGTATTTCCTACCTTATAAGCTTCTTCTATTTTAGGTAAAAGAATCTTTGCAACTACTCCCATACCATGTTCTTTACGAAGATTTTCACGAAACTCTTTTTGACTATTAGGAGTAATTTCTATTCCTTCTTCTTTCATTTTATTATAAATTACTTTCCCAAAATATATTGTAGTATAACCTTTATTTTTTAAATATGTTGTTGCAACACTCTTACCTGTTCCACTCATACCAACTATAGCAATTAATTTTTTCATAAATATTCGACCCCGCTTTCTATATCCATAATCTTATCTGCTTCTTTAAATAAATGCTCTTTAGTTGTATTTTCTATTACATAATCATAATCTTTATAATTTTCCATATCAGTCTCAGTAATATGTTCTTTTTCTTTAAGAGTTAATTTATTATCATAATTATTTCTAATTACATGAATTATCTTTATATCAGGAAATCTTTCTCTTAACAAGTTAAACTCGCTAACAAGCCTTCCATCAGTAATAATAAAGACATCAAAGTAGTGTTTTAAAATATCTATATCTTCGCATAACCTATCTACTAAAAATGTTTCTTTATGAAGAGTGTTTCTAATGACCTCTATTCCCATTTCTTGCAAGAATTCTCTAGGCTTTTCTCGCATATCACCATTCCAACTAAAATAATTTTTGGCATATTCATATAAAGGCGTAGTAATATGGAGAATGCAAGTGCTATCTCCTTTAAAATCATATTTAGTTTTCATATAACTACCTAATAAGTCTTTCCCACTGCCTGCTTTACCAGCTAACAAAAATATTTTCATCTAAACCAACTCCTAAAATTACATAAAAAAGACCACTGTAGGAGTGTATAATACACGTTACCATCCTACTTTGGTCTTAATTTTGATAAAGGTCATCCCTACAAAACTCAAGAATTAGCTTTCCAAAAGAATCTTAGTTAATTTTCACCAGCCATTAACTCTCTTTTATAAGATTATCTTCTGTACTCTTTTCTTTCATCGTTCTTTTATTATTTTCTTGATAGTTACTAAACTTTTCTCCTAAAGCAGTATGTTCCATAATGAATTCAAATATTATCTTAATTGTTGCAATTAAAGGTGTTGCAACTATCATTCCTATCATACCAAAGAAATAGTTAAAAATCAATAGTCCAAGCATAATTGTGACAGGATGTAATTTCATTGTTTTACCCATAATTAGAGGTTGATAGAAGTTATTTTCAAGTAACTGGCAAACTACTACTGAGACTAAACAAAATACTCCTACCATAGGGTCTATTGTAAAACCTACAATTACTGCAGGAGCACCTCCTATCCATGGACCAATATATGGAATAACATCGGTAATTGCACAAAATAAAGCGAATAGGAATGGCGCGCTAAGACCTGCTAAAGAAAAGCCGATAGACTGAGTAATAAAGACTAACACCATAATCAAAAGCACTCCTCCAACGTAGCTTCTAAGTTTACCATTAATACGACTCATCAAGTCTTTAGCACTGTTTTGCCAATCTCTTGGAATAATACTAAGTAGATGCCCTTGAAAGTTACGAAATGATGATAATAAGTAAAAACCAATCATAATTCCTAAAACAATGTTGGTAGCGCCACTGATAAAGCCTCTTCCGAAATTCCAAATAGTATTAGGAAGAGCGCTGGCAAGATTAGTTCCTACACTCTCAATCTTATCAAGTATAGAATCTTTATAACTTTCAATCTGTTTACTATTTCCCAAATTTTCTAACATATCGCTTGCAAAGTCTTGAACATTATCGACAATATCAGGAACAACAGAAACTATGTCACTAATACCGCTTGAAAATGTTGGAACGGTAAAGACAAGTATTAAAGTTATTCCTCCAAAGATAATTAAATATGTAAGAATACATGCTAGAACACGAGGCATTTTATGAGAGAATTTAGTAGCAAGAGGATCTAATAACCAAGCAATAACAAAACCAATAAAGACAGGGGATATTACTGACAGGATAGTACCAATGATGCCTAAAATATTCCATTCTTTAATTAGGTATGTTACAAGTAATATTGCTAGAACAATAACTAAAATTATGGCTAAATTCAAAAGATTATTTGATGTATAAAAGAATCTATTTATAGCTTTATAATCTAATTCATTATTTTTATTATTTCTACGAAACATAAACATCTCTCCTTCTTTACGTCTTATTTTATCACAAACGTTAGTAAGAGTAAATAATACATACTTAGTATATCCAAAAAGAAAAAGTTATAAACGTTAGAGAAAAAACTAAATGTTTATAACTTTATTTATTATCAAAAATACCTGTGGTATCTAACTTATTACATATTATCATAGAACATTGATAATATGTATTATCATAGAAGAAATATTATCATAGAAAAAGAGAGTTTTCTTTAGAAATAAAGGAAATCTCTTTTTATT